>CANBWY010000047.1 GCA_947373245.1 Comamonadaceae bacterium | reverse complement strand
CAACTCGCGCTGCATACGTCGCCACAAGCGCAAACCATACAGAGCAGCGCCTATCCAGAACGCATGAAGAATCATCCAACTTAAAGTCAGATAAACACTCCACATCACCGTCCACATATTCAGTTCACCCATCGCTCAACCCTCCACCGGAATCGCAAACTTGATGGGTTTGGCAAGGCGTATTAACTTCTGGTCAGAAAACACCATGATGTTGCCGCCTTGTTGGTGTTTGGACTGCCAATTTATAAAATCTCGGTTACGAGCTGGATAGAAAACATCTTCAGCTTTAAGTGGATCACCCAAAGTAAGCATGACATCCGTGCCATCAAAATATGCGTTGTCAGTGGTAGAACGAGCAATGGGGTAATTCACTTCATAACGTCCACCGATAAGAGGCAATGATGAAGCAAGCTGAACCGCAGACGTTGCTGGCGAAAAAATAACTTTGTTTTTATTCCAATGGCCTAAGTATTGCGATGCTTTGTCGGGGTCATCTGAAAACGAATAGTTGTCTTTGACGTAGGCATACACATGGGTGATGGTGACGGTGTGGGGTGCAAAGTCTTGTCGCTCAACCTTGGCATAAGCAATGGCGGCGTAAATGGCAAAGTCACCCAAGGCACCTGCCAAGTCGGAGTTGGGGTACGACATGAAGCCCATTTTGTTGAGCTGAAATTGGCACCGGTCATGCAGCGCCCAAACATCCCCCTTGCAAGCAGCCAAGGCATCTATTTCTCCGGTAAATGTGCAGTATTGCGCATTTACCAGCTTGAGTGCACTTTTCTTGGCATTTGAATACGCACTGACTCCCGCTTCATTCATCTTGGGACTGTCAATCACCCCCGGTTGCACCAAGGTGTTTAGCCCATCAGCGACAGCAGGGTAAGTCAACAGCCAGTCCCATGTGATGGTTTGGCTATCGACAAACTCAGCGGGGTAGCGCACACCGTTTTGGTTAATGCCATCGCGCTCCTCGTCTTTGCTACGCGAATAGTTCAACGCCCCTTTGAACCAACGCTGCATCAACTCGGCAGATTTCGGCCACCCCATTTTGCGCATGGCACCGGGTATGTCTTGCAGGTCAAACACGGGGGGACGGGCTGGCGGTTTGGTTTGCGGCTGCACGGGTGCGGCTAACGCCGCCTTGGCGGTTTTGGCTGGTGCGGGGGCAGCAAGGTAGTCGTGCAGGTCCATGATGTCGGTGACCATTTTTTTCAATGGGTCCGCCGCAGGTCTTGCCGTGGGTTGCATGCCGCTTGCTGCACTTGCCCGTTTGGGCAAAACAGGTGCGGGTCTGTCTAGGCTTAGGGCAACATCATCAAAAGGCAAGCGTTGGCAGCCTTTGTCGCCATCGTGCAAAGTCCAACGTTTCATCAAGCCCGCAGGGGCGTAGTAAGGGAGTTTTTGGGTTATCGGCGGAACGGTAGGTAGCTTAGATGCGCCACGGGAATCAGGCAAGACAGATTCGTTTAAGGGGTCATGTGCCTTACCAGAGAAATATCCGCCTTTGATATTGTTCGACGGTATTTGTTCCCCACCAAGATAAGACCGCTCTTCGAGATGAAGATACGGGCCTGTACCAATGCCCTCGTTGCCTACCGTGCCAATTTGCGCTCCCGCTGCAATGGTGTCACCTTGCTTAACGCCCGTACTCGCCATGTGCCCGTACAGCCGATAAGCATAGGACCCATCGGGCAACTGATGCTCAACAATGACTGTATTTGCTCCAAACCCAGTGGCAGTGCCTACAAACACAACTTTGCCTTCGGCTTGGTTGATGATGGAGGCACCCAATGGAGCTGCAATATCTGAACCTTTGTGAGTGGTTGATGCCCCCGTTGTTGGAGCGTCCCGGCGACCCCATCCGCTAGAAACCCGTGAACCATTGGGAACAATGCTTTTGAAATCAACTGACATCTACGTCTCCTTACTGCGTCAACACAGGGCATTGTTTGGCGCGATGGTCTTCCACCACGCAGTTCACTCCTTCAATGGGTGTGCGTTGAAGTTGGGCGGGGTTGTCATCTGAATAACGGTAAGCCGAATGCAACAACGTACTTTGCTGTGCGCATTTGCTTGGCATCTTCACAAAGGCCACCATTTCGATTGAGGGTGTATTTAATGAACAGTCCTCACCTTTGCTTGCTTTACAACGGCGACGAGCATCTTCCCAATCAGTTATCTTTTCGCATCCCACAACAGGCAAATATTCAGCAGGAATTCCGCTCGGCACATAGGCGGTATTTGCCCCACCCTTGTAGTCGTAGTACGGCACCCCGAAGTGACTGATTTTTTCAGTCTTCTTACCTTGCGTCACGATCACGCCATACACATTGGCTTTTTTAACCACTAAATAATCATGCGGCCACGGTTGCCCCATGCCACCAAATTCCGGCAATTTCCAGCCTGAGTTTTTCAGTTCTTTGTAGGGAATTCGAGTCGTGCCATTCACCATTGATTGCAACTCAGCCTCTAACTGCTCCGGCTTTTGTACTTTTGCTGGTTCGCCTGCAAACGCAGCCATAGACAAACAAAACAGGGCTGTTGCAAAAAACGTACGAGTATTGGTTTCGGTATCCACAAACTCCGCGGGGTAGCGCACACCGTACTCGGCTAATTTAAGCCAACCCATTTTGCGCATGGCAGCGGGCATGTCTTGCAGGTCCATGATGTCGGTGACCATTTTTTTGAATGGGGCGCAACAAGGTAGTTTGGTGGTCATTGTTAAAGCAGCAGAAAAATATTTATTTGTAATAAATAAATACTAACATCCAATTGCCTTTGCTAAGTGATGAAAACATGGAAAGTACAAAAGCAGCATGTAGACTTTTGCCCGTTAGATAACATCGCTACACAAGGAATCCAACATGAGCGTTTACGACCAACTCCAAGCCCTGAACATCACCCTGCCCCCCGTGGCTGTGCCCGCTGCGGCCTATGTGCCGTTCGTACAAACCGGCAACTTGGTGTTTTTAAGCGGCCACATTGCCAAGCAAGACGGCAAAGTGTGGACCGGCCAATTGGGCAAGACCATGCAAACCGCCGAAGGCGCACAAGCCGCACGCGCAGTGGCTGTGGATTTGTTGGGCACACTGCACGCTGCCGTAGGCGACCTGAACAAAATCAAGCGCATCGTCAAAGTAATGAGCTTGGTCAACTCCAGCCCCGACTACACCGAACACCACTTGGTGACCAACGGTTGCAGCGAGCTAATTGGCCACGTGTTTGGCGACAAAGGTGCGCACGCACGCAGCGCGTTTGGCGTGGCGCAACTGCCCTTGGGCGCTTGCGTGGAAATTGAGTTGATTGCCGAGTTGGCTTGATGCCTACGACACCGAAGCCTTTTTCGATTCATGCGCTCATCAACGCCATCAAGACACGGCCTCGGCTGTTGACCTGCATGGTGGTGGGCGCCATCAGTTTTGTACTGATGCCCACAGCTTGGGCTTGGCCACATGTGACACAACTCACCGTGGCTTGGAATATCGGGGCCTTGCTTTATTTGGTGCTAGCCCTCCACATGATGTTTGGCAGTACCCATGAACGCATGTGCAAACGGGCGATGCGCGAGGATGATGGTCGCTGGGTGTTGTTGGCCATGGTTGTGGCCTCAGCCATCGCGAGTTTGGCGGCCATCGTGTCCGAGTTGGCCACGGCAAAGGGCGTGGCGGGTGACGCACGCTATCTGCACATTGGTTTGGCTGCTTTGACGATTTTTTCGTCTTGGGTGTTTACCCAGATCATGTTTGCGCTGCATTACGCCCATGACTACTATTTGGCTGAAGGTATCAACAAGACCGGCGGCATGCAGTTCCCCGGCAATCATGCGCCAGACTACGGGGATTTTTTATACGCCGCCTGTGTCATTGGAACCTCTGGGCAACCCGCCGATGTGAACTTCACGAGTCGGCGTCAACGCAGGGTCGGCTTGCTGCACAGCGTGTTGTCTTTCTTCTACAACACCATTGTTGTGGCGCTGACCATCAACATTGCGTCTGGCCTGCTGTAAAAAACAGCTTAGGCCTTGACGGCGCGAAAACCCGAATACATGCGAGAAGCGGGACGGCTGCGCTGCTCAGCTTCTTGTGCCAGTTGTGCACGAATGCGATCGAAGGTGGCTTTGATGCCCGTCATCTCAGATGAGACAACTTTGAAGCGGCGCTCCACGGCAACATCTGGCGATTCGATCTGTACGACTGATTTATCCAATTTGGGCTCCTGAGAACTTAGTGGTAAATCAACGCGTCAGTCTGTAATTTGGTGTACACAAAACGAAAGAAAATTAAGCTCAAATCAAGAAGAAACCCATAAGATATTGATTTATATGGGTTTTCTTCGTAATAAATTTAATGAACCACTGCGATTTGGTCTCGTTTTCCGCCTTTGAAGGTGTACAGCGTCAAGGCACCGTTCTTGATGTCGCCCTTGGCATCAAACGAAATGGTGCCGGTCACGCCTTTGTAACCCGTGGTTTTAGCCAGCTCAGGTAAGTATTTGGCAGGCTCGCTGGATTTGGCACGTTGCATGGCATCCACCATCACATTGACGGCGTCATAGACATAGGGCGCATACAGCTTCACATCGTCGTTGAAGCGCTTTTTGAACTTCACGCCAAAGTCGTCCATACCTTTCTTCAATGCACCGTCCACGCCCCCCGCCTCGGCGCACACCACTTGGCCGTCGGCCATGGCGTCACCCGCGAGCTTGACCAACTCGGTGGTGCAAATGCCATCGCCGCCCATGAATTTGGATTTGATGCCCAAGGATTTCATTTGCTTGAGCATGGGGCCACCCACCGCGTCCATGCCGCCAAAGAAGATGATGTCTGGCTTCTTACCCTTGAGTGTGGTCAAGATCGGCATGAAATCGGTGGCTTTGTCCGTGGTGAACTCGTGGGACACCAAGTTGCCGCCAGCCGCCTTGACGGCTTTTTCAAACTCTTCTGCCACACCTTGGCCATAAGCCGTGCGGTCGTCGATCACGGCAATCGACTTGCCTTTGAGTTCGTTGACCGCATAGCGGCCTAGCAAACCGCCCAGATGAACGTCATCGGCAACCAAGCGAAACGCGGTGTTAAAGCCTTGGCGGGTGTATTTGGGGTTGGTCGCAGAGGGTGAAATCTGTGGAATACCCGCGTCGAAGTAAAGTTTGGAGGCCGGAATGGTGGTGCCTGAGTTGAGGTGACCCACCACGCCACTGACTTTGGCGTCCACCAGCTTTTGGGCGGCGGCCGTGCCTTGTTTGGGATCGGAGGCGTCGTCCTCGGCCACCAGTTCAAACTTTACTTTTTTACCGTTGATGCTCACGCCTTTGGCGTTGAGTTCTTCAATGGCCAAGCGGGCGCCGTATTCGTTGTCCTTGCCCAAATGGGCGATCGCACCGCTGAGGGGGCCCACGTGACCGATTTTGACCACTTGTTCTTGCGCCAGGGCCAAGCCACTCAGGGCTGCCAACGTTGCAACGGCCGTCAATTTGAAAGAAAGATGCATGCAAGAACTCCTAAAAAGTGAAAGAGAAAACACGAAAAAAATCAGGACTAAGCGTCCTTCAGCTTCAAATCATGGCGGGTAATGGCGTAGCCGCGATCGGCATAGTGTTTCCAGCGTTGGCGCGCGTGTTGGCGATCTTCGTCATCCAGCGTGACCACTTCAATCGTGCGCTCAAAGCGCTCATAGCCCGCCGCCACCTCACGGCCCAAATTCAACAGCACCTGGTGATGCGGCAACTCTGGCCCAGCGTCAATGCTGGCAGCTAACACCACGGGCGACGCCATCAATTGCTCGGCTGGGCTGCCCGCTCGACAGTGCGCCAAAAACTCCAAAGGAGAAAACGTCCACAGCAAGGTGTCAAGCGCCTGCAAATAGGCCGCATCGCCCGTCACCACCACGCGCGCGCCGCTGCTCACGGCTTTGCGCAGCAGGCGGCAGGCGTAGGCCAGCTTGTCGGGCGCGTTGAAGTGAAAAGCGATTTCGGTCATCGGCCCAATCAGGCTTTGGCTGCGCGGCCAGTGGCTTTCTTCGCAGTCTTTTTAGGTGCGGTCTTTGCGCTGGCCGCCGTTTCCACGGTACCCAGCAAGTACTGCAACAACAAGCCCACCGGACGCCCCGTGGCACCTTTGGCTGCACCGCTTTTCCAAGCGGAGCCAGCAATGTCCAAATGCGCCCATGGGTAGTCTTTGGCAAAGCGCTGCAAGAACTTGGCGGCGGTGATCGAGCCACCTTCACGCCCCGCTACGTTGGCGACGTCGGCAAAGTTGGACTTGAGGCCTTCGGCGTACTCCTCGTCCAAAGGCAAGCGCCAGCAAAGGTCAAGACTTGCTTCACCAGCGGCAAACAAGGCATTGGCCAAGTCGTCCGAGGGCGAAAACAAACCGCTGCGCACGTGGCCCAAAGAAATCACGCAAGCGCCAGTGAGCGTGGCAATGTCAATGACCGCGCGGGGCTTGAATCGGGTGGCATAAGTCAAAGCGTCGCACAAGATCAGGCGGCCTTCTGCATCGGTGTTGAGCACCTCAATGGTTTGGCCGCTCATGCTGGTGATGACGTCACCGGGTTTGAGCGCTGTGCCGTCGGGCATGTTTTCACAGGTGGGAATCAGGCCGACCACGTTGATGGCGGGCTTGAGGTGAGACAGCGCTTCGAAGGTACCCAACACACTGGCGGCGCCACACATGTCAAATTTCATCTCGTCCATGCCAGGGCCTGGCTTGAGGGAAATGCCACCTGAGTCGAAGGTGATGCCTTTGCCCACCAACACAGTCGGCGCGACAGACTTGGCTGCCCCGTTGTACTGCAACACGATGAAGCGCAAAGGCTCCACCGAGCCTCTTGCCACGGCGGCGAACGAGCCCATGCCAAGTTTTTCAATCTCTTTGGGGCCTAGGACTTGGCAATGCATGCCTGCCTTCTTGCCCAGTGCTTTGGCGACACCCGCCAAATGTGTGGGGGTGCCGTGGTTGGGCGGGCGGTTGCCCCACTCTTTGGCCAATGACACACCAGCGACTTGGGCACGGGCGAGCTCAAACGCGTGCTTGGCCGCTTGGGTTTTTTCAGCCGTTGGTAAAGCCAAGACCACACGCGTCAACACCGCGGCTTTGGCCGAGGGTTTGGTCGCCGTGTAAACGTAGCTGGCATCGGCCACCGCTTGGGCGGCCACTTGCAAGCGGTGTTCGCTGGCATCGGTCAAGCACAGGGTGAGGTGTGCAGGTTTGGCCGATTTGAGGGCCACCACCGCCGCCGTCACGGCTTGGCGCACCACGCGGGCGCTGCCGTCACCGCTAGAAACAAAGACCACCCGCTGGGTGCTCACGCCTTGGGGCCGCCACACACTGAGCAGCTTGGCTGGCGTCGCATCCAAATCGCCACTTTTGCGCGCCTCGGCAATGAGTTGCGACAACGGGTCTTTGCCGATTGTCGTGTCCTTGGCAGATACCAAGATAATCAGCGCATCGGTTTTATGCGTGGCTGCGGCGTGTAGATCTAGGGTCTTGAGCTCGAAGTTCATAATTGCGGTTTTCCTCTGTCGCTGATGTTATTCCATTCTTCTATTCGCAAAGAGCTGGCGCGCAGTTTTGGCGCCACACTCATCGTCTTGGTCACCATCGTGATGACCATGATGCTCATCCGCACGCTAGGTCAAGCGTCCAGCGGCAGTGTCAACCCGGCCGAAATCAGCTTGATCATGGGCTACACCATGCTGGGCCATTTACCCACCGTGCTCACCATGAGCCTGTTCATCGCCTCGGTGGGCACCCTGTCACGCATGTATTTAGAAAGCGAAATGGTCATTTGGCTCATCAGCGGGCGCGGCTTGCGCGCCTTGCTCACGCCCATGCTTCGCTTTGCTTGGCCCATTTTGTTGAGCATCGGCGTGCTGGTGTTGATCGTCTGGCCTTGGTCCAACCAACAAATTACAGAACTCAAAGAGCGTTTTGAGCGGCGTGGCGATTTAGAACGCGTCTCGCCCGGACAGTTTCAAGAGTCCGCCAACGGCTTGCGCGTGTTCTTCGTCGACAAAGACAGTGCCGAGAACAAGCAAGGCAAAAATGTGTTCATTTCTTCGAGCGAGCACGACAAGCAAGCCATGACATCCTCCAAAGAAGGCCACGTGGAAACGATCCAGAACGAACGCTTTTTACTGTTGAACACAGGCCAACGCGTGGAGCAAAGCAACGGGGAGTCCGAGCTGAAAGTGAGTGAATTCAAGGTGTATGGCACCCGCATCAGCCAAGATGTCAAAACCGCCGAGCTGGCGCCGCCCAAAGCCACCCACAGTCTGCGGCTGATACAAACGCCCAACCCCAACAACTTGGGCGAGTTGGCTTGGCGCATCGGCTTGGCCATTGCCGCCTTCAATTTGTTGGTGATTGCTTTGGCCATCACCAGCGCCAACCACCGCGTGGGCCGGGGCGGCAATTTGGCACTGGCGTTGTTCATCTTTGTGGTCTATTACAACTTCATCAACCTAGGCCAAAGCTGGATCAGTGCAGGCAAGGTGCAATTCGTGCCTTACTTGATCGCTTTGCATGGCGGTGTGTTTTTACTGGCCATGGGCTGGTTGCTGGTGCGTCACAACAACTGGAACTGGCGCCAGCTATTGCGCGCACGCCAAGAGGGCACGGCATGAAAACCTTACGCCGTTTGATTTATGCCGAAGTGTTGGTCGCCGTCGCGTTTGTCACCTTGAGCTTCTTGGCGCTGTTCTTCTTCTTCGACTTTGTGGACGAACTGCAAAACGTGGGGAAGAACGGAGGGGCTTACCAGGTGCGCCACGCCTTCACCTATGTGCTGCTGCTGGTGCCCAGCCATTTGTACGAGTTGCTGCCCATCTCGGTGCTGATCGGCACCATCTTTGTGATGGCGCGCTTGGCGCAAAGCTCAGAATTCACCATCTTGCGCACCAGCGGTCTCGGACCCACCTTGGCGCTGCGCAACCTTATGGGTTTGGGCCTGGCGTTTGTGGTGCTGACCTTTGCTGTGGGCGATTACTTGTCGCCGTTTTGTGACCGCTATGGCCAGTTGCTAAAGTCACGCTACCTCGGCCAAATCACCGTGGGCCAAACCGGCGCATGGTTGCGCGAACGCCAAGACGACCGCAGCTACGCCGTTAACGTGACCACCCTCACCCCCGAAGGCAACCCCAAAGGCATCCGCATTTTTGAGTTCAACAACGATGGCCAATGGACCGCGCTGACCAAGGCCGATGTAGGGGTTCTATCCGATGACGAGGCTTGGGATTTGCAAAACGTGACCCACGATGAACTCAAACGCACCCAAGCCGAATCGAAACTGGTCCGCACACACGTTGACAGCCAACGTTGGCCCACCAGCATCACCTCAGAGATGGTGTCGGTGGCGCTGCTCAAGCCCGAACGCATGGGCACGATTGATTTGTTCCAATACATTCGCCACCTCAGCCTCAACGGCCAAACCACGCAACGCTTTGAGATTGAGTTCTGGAAAAAAGTGTTTTACCCCCTCAGCTGCCTCGTGATGGTGGTGCTTGCTCTGCCCTTTGCATATTTGCACTTTCGTAGCGGGAACATTGCCAGCCATGTGTTTGGAGGGGTGTTGGCAGGCATCAGCTTTTTCTTGCTCAACAACGTGTTCAGCTACATCGGCAACATCAACAGCTGGGCGCCGTGGTTTGCGGCCGCCGCACCCGGCATGCTCTACACCCTCGCCTCGCTGGCCGCCTTTGGTTGGCTGGTGATTCGCCAATAAGGTTTTTATGCACGCCATCATTTTGTTTGCCCACGGCTCGCGTGACCCGCTGTGGCACAAGCCCATCCAAGCCGTGGCCGAGCGCATTGCCCAACGTGCACCCGACACCACCGTGCGCTGCGCCTATTTGGAACTGACCGAACCGGACTTGCCCACCGTCGCCGACCAATTGGTGACTCTCGGTGCCACCAGCCTGTGCATCGTGCCCATGTTCTTAGGTGTGGGCCGACACGCGCGTGAAGACTTGCCTGAGTTAATCCGCCACTTGAAGACCGCTCATCCCTCGGTGGACATCACCTGCCAGCCCGCCGTCGGGGAACAAGCGCGCTTGCTGGATTTGCTGGCAGAGATCGCCTTGGGCCATGCGAACAACCCGAACACATAAAGAACTGATTAATTAGATGCAAAGGGCATAATGAATGGCACACGACACCGCCACGCCATGAACTTACATCAATTTCGATTCGTCCAAGAAGCCGTTCGGCGCAACCTCAACCTCACCGAGGTGGCCAAATCGCTGCACACCTCGCAACCCGGCGTCTCCAAAGCCATCATTGAGCTGGAAGAGGAGCTGGGCATCGAGATCTTTTCTCGCCACGGCAAGCGTCTCAAACGCGTGACCGAGCCAGGCCAACACGTGTTGCGCAGCATCGAAATCATCTTGCGTGAAGTGGGCAACTTAAAACGCATTGGCGAACAATTCAGCGCCGAAGACAACGGCACCCTCTCCATCGCCACCACCCACACCCAAGCCCGCTACGTGCTGCCCGTGCCCGTGGCCAAACTGCGCGAGGCTTACCCCCATGTGAACATCAGCCTGCACCAAGGTGCGCCCGCCCAAGTGGCGCAAATGGTGATGGATGAAGTGGCCGAAATTGGCATTGCCACGGAATCGCTGTCCGAATACCCCGAGCTGATCACCCTGCCGTGCTACGAGTGGGAGCACATGCTGGTCATCCCCAAATCTCACCCCCTGGCGGCCAAAGTGCGCATCACGCTGGAAGAGTTGGCGGCGGAACCGCTCATCACCTACCACCCCTCGTTCACGGGTCGTACCCGCATCGACAAAGCCTTTGCAGCCAAGGGCTTGACACCGCGCATCGCTTTAGAAGCAATTGACTCCGACGTGATCAAAACTTATGTGCGCTTGGGGCTAGGCGTCGGCATCGTGGCCGAAATGGCGGTCAAAGATAGTTTGGACGATGACTTGGTGGCCCGCCCCGCCTCGCAACTATTTGGCAAAAACGTGGCGCGCATCGCCTTCAAGCGCAGCGCCTACATTCGCCATTTTGTGTACGACTTCGCCGCACTCTTGAGTGACCGACTTGACCGCAACCTGATCATGAAGGCCTTAGAGGGCCATCCCACCGATTTCAACATGTGAGCCCCGCGATGACCGCACCCCATCTTGACACCAAGTTCCCCAAAATCGGCACCACCATCTTCACGGTCATGTCAGCCCTCGCGACGGAAAAAAACGCCGTCAACCTCGGCCAAGGCTTCCCCGACTTTGACTGTGACCCCAAGCTCGTGGCCTGCGTCCATGACGCCATGACCCACGGCCTCAACCAATACCCCCCCATGACGGGTGTGCCAGCGTTGCGCGAAGCGGTGGCGGACAAAATTGAGTCGCTCTACCAGCACCGCTACGACCCCACCACTGAAATCACCATCACCGCGGGGGGCACACAAGGCATCCTCAGCATCATCCTTGCCATCGTGCGCACAGGCGATGAGGTGATCGTGCTGGAGCCTTGCTATGACAGCTACATCCCCAACATCGACATGGCCGGTGGCGTGGCCGTGCGCGTGCCGCTCACCCCCGGCACCTTCCGACCCGACTTCGACAAAATCGCAGCCGCCATCACACCCAAAACCCGCGCCCTCCTCATCAACAGCCCGCATAACCCCAGCGCCATGGTGTGGACACACGAGGAAATGCTCAAACTCCAAGAGCTGCTGGCGCCCACCCAGATCGTACTGATCAGCGATGAGGTGTACGAACACATGGTCTACGCGCCCATGCAACACCTGAGCGCATCGAGTTTTCCTGGCTTGGCCGAGCGCGCTTTCATCGTCTCGAGCTTTGGCAAAACCTTTCACGTCACCGGTTGGAAGATTGGCTACGTAGCGGCGCCTGCGGCTTACAGCGCCGAGTTCCGCAAGGTGCACCAGTTCAATGTGTTCACCGTCAACACGCCAGTGCAACACGGCTTAGCGGCTTACCTCAAAGACCCACAGCCGTATTTGCAACTGCCCGCCTTCTACGCCGCCAAGCGCGATCTGTTTCGTGCGGGTTTGGCCAACACCAAGTTTGAGTTGCTACCGGGCCAAGGCAGCTACTTTCAATGCGTGCGCATCGACAAACTGGGCGTGCCCGAAAAAGACTTGAGCGAAGCCGACTTTTGCAAATGGCTCACCACGGAGATCGGCGTCGCGGCCATTCCACTCTCCGCCTTTTACGCCGATGGCTTTGACCAACGTGTGGTGCGGTTTTGCTTTGCCAAAAAAGATGAGACATTGAAACTGGCGCTTGAGCGCCTCTCACGCCTCTGAGATCATTCATGCGTATGACCACGCTCGACCGACGCCAATTACTCGCACTGCTAGGCAGTACGGTCATGGCGAGCTTCGCCTCAGCGCAAACGCACAAACGCGGCAGTTTGCTCATCATCGGTGGCGCCGAAGATCGCAAGCAGCACCGTGTGATTTTGAGAAAATTTGTAGAACTCAGCGGGGGCGTCAACGCACACATCAAGGTCATCACGGCCGCAAGCGAGACTCCCGTTGACACCTGGCAAAGCTACCAAACGGCGTTCAAAGACCTCGGCGCGACTCAATGCGAAGTGGTGCCCATCGCCACGCGCGAAGATGCCTCCAACGCCCAAGTCGTCAAACAACTCGCCGAAGCCGATGGCATTTTTATGACCGGCGGCGACCAAAACATACTCATGCAATGCCTGTTGGGCTCGCCCGCTGCACGCGCCATGCACCACGCATTTCGCGTCAACGGCGCTTGCATCAGCGGCACCAGCGCTGGGGCCGCCGTCATGTCACGCCAAATGCTGGCGCAAGGTGACGCCACGCTGGACCCAGAAAAAGACATGGTGTCCATGCACACGGGTTTGGGCTTTGTGGCCAACGCCATCATTGATCAACACTTTTCCGAACGCCAACGATTGGGCCGTTTGCTCTCCGCGCTAGCAAAACGCCCCGAAATGTTGGGCGTGGGCATTGACGAAGACACCGCATTGGTGATTGAGCCCAACCAAGCCGTTGAAATCGTGGGTCGAGGCGCTGTCACGCTGGTCGACCCTCGCCACATGCGCAGCAACTTCAAACACATCGGTGAAGGCGAAAAACTCGAAATGCTGGGCTTGCAAATGCATTTATTACCCGCAGGCAACCGCTACGTGCTGCCAAGCAACCCTAAAGATCGACGCCCCCCTGTCGCGCTTTGGGAAGCGCTGTCACGATTGACACAACCGGGGTCGGTACGGGGTTAAATGGATGGGCAGCCAACTCAGATCAACTTCTGTAGCTTGTGCATCGACCCTCTGATGTCGTCCATGCTGGTGCGCGTTTCTTTGATGTGAAGCGCCGTTTCTTGTGAACCCTCAGCGAGGTTTGTGGCTACTTGGTTCAACTGCATCAGTGCCGTTGACTGTTGGTTCGAATCGGCCGCCACCGCCTGCGAGTTCATATCAACTTTTTCAATGATGCGGACCAAATCTTCAAACAACCGATTCACAAGATCGCATAAATTCACCACAGACTCGATCGATTGAACACTGTTCTTGGCAAAGGTGACCGATGAAGCCGTGGACTGTTGAATGGCCGAGACGCGATCCCCTGTTTGAACGGCCAGCAACTTGCTCAGGTCCGCCAGTTCACGAATTTCGTTGGACAAGACCATGAACCCCCTGCCATATTCACCGGCATTCATCGCCTCAATGCCAGAGTTGATCGCCAGCATATTGATCTCCTCTGACTGCGACTTCACTTGAACCGCGATCTGATTGATGCTTTTCGATTGATTGCTGGCTAGGTCGATGTGCTGATTGATTAAAAGTATTTTTTCTTTCAACTGCACCACCGCCGAATGCACCTTCTTGACGATTTCCACACCATCCTTAGCCAACGCATTCGCTTGATAAGCAAGTCCACTTGTTTGAACCGCATTGTTTTTTGAAGAAATGGCGGTGGTGGATATGTTTTGCACAGAAGCAGCGGCCTCACGGATAGACACGAATTGCTGATCCGCCAAGGTTTCATTTTTTCCGGTTTGATTGACGATTTCCCCCATGGCGCTAGAAATGGACGTGACCGCAGTGCTCACAGACCTGAGAACCCACCGGCTGACTGCAACATCAATCAATAAGGACGCCAGCAAAAGAAGACCCATGGCGGCGTAGGTCATGTATTTTTCGAATCTAAAAACCATACGCCACGAAGAGTCCATGTCATCTTCAAGCAACAACAAATCATTGATGAGCAGCTGGTAGTTGGCAATCAGTAATTGTGTAGAACGGGATTGGCGGGCCGTATTGCCCTGTTCGACATCTTGTGCCAGTTGGTCCAAATTTTGGGTTGCGTAAACGAACTCATCACTGATTTTTTTGTATAAATTTGAAACCTCTTTTTCTTGTGAGGTCTGCGAGACACCTAAATCTTGCAAAAACTTCAAGGAAGCAACCGACGATTTTTTGATGGCCTTTAAGAACCGACTTTCATTCGTCGCCAAAAACAAGCCTGTGTAGCTCAACATATTGTTGGTTTCTTGATGCAGCTGACGCGCCACGGTTAAATCAGACCGGTACACCAATTCACTTTTGTCAGCCACGTAAACCATGACCAACAACACCGCTGCCAGCAATGAAAAAATCGCTGAAAAAATTCGAAAACGATTGATGATGCGCATGGGTCAGTGCCTAAAATTTTCAATGCACATAGTTGACCGATTTGGGATAAGCCGCCTCTAGCGGCTTAGGGTTGATCATGTCAACATAATCCGGCCGTATGGGTTTATTGCTGACAGACAGGGTGTCTAAGTACCAAGAAGCTTGTTGGTTCATGCCCAACAAATACACCTCATCCAAGGAAATTTGAAAGTTATAGCGCGCATAAATTTGTCCCATGATTTGGGGACTCATGTGCATCCTTTTCGCACCCAAGGCAATCGTTTCTTCGCGGTGCGAGGCCATCCACCCAATCGCCTTACCTGTTGCAAGCAAGATCTTGCGAACCGTCTCAGGGTGCGCATTGACATACACATCCTTCAACACATAGCTGAATGACGTGCGAATTCTGCGGTCGCCGTCCGTGACCCACAAAGCACCCGCGGGCCACTGTGCAATGACCATGGAAGGAAATGGTTCAAAGGCTGCGATGGCATCCACTCTCCCCTCCTTAAGGGCTGCAGGGGACTCGTCATCGTTGATAAAAATTAAATCTACATCCGACAATGTGATGTTGTTTTCAAGCAGCAAGGCTGACAAAAAATAGTGGGCCGAGGTATTTTTCAAAACACCAATGCGCTTACCTTTTAAATCTGCAAGTGAATGAATGCCCTTGCCAGTTAAGCCAACAATTCTTCTCGATTGATACGTTGAACTGATATTTGCGACAACCGAAAAATCGGTGCGCTTGAAACGCTCGATCACCAACGGCGTTTCTGCCACCATCGCCAAATCCACTTGTCCGTCCAATAAATTTCGTAATGAAACACCACCATAGGGGTATTCAGTCACGACCGGATTCAAGCCCTCTTCTTTAAAAAAACCTTTGTCCAGCGCAACCATCGCTGGAAGCGCATCACTGGTTAGGGTCAGGCCCATGCGGACCGTTTCATCCGACTCTTTTGCGACAGCAGGTTTGACGAAGACGGCACCACCAACCGACACCACCACGAGCACAGCCGCACCCAAGGCCAAAGCGAAACTTGTGTGGATGCGCATACGTGGCCTCACATTTCGTAAAAATGTCTATGAGATCATTTAAACAGTGCGCAACCCAATGGATGCATCTAATCACCATAGGCTTGACCAAAGTCAAACAGCGGAGGAGATTTTCTTCAATAACTCAACTGCTGCCAAGCCTTATCCAACCGCTTCACACTCACAGGCTGCGGCGTGCGCAGCTCTTGCGCGAAGAAGCTCACGCGCAGCTCTTCCAGTAGCCATCTGAACTCTTGCATGCGTGCATCGGTCACGCCTTTGCGCTCGGCCACCAAGCGCCAATATTTTTGCTCCAGCGGTTTGAGTTCGACCAACTTGGTGGCGTCACGTGCGGGATCGGCGCGCAGCTTGTCGAGGCGCAGCACCACGGCTTTGAGGTAGCGCGCGAAGTGTTGCAGCTGGGTGAATGGCGTGTCGGTGATGAAGCGTTTGCCCACCAAGCGTTGCAGTTGCTGAACGGCGTCGGCCACGCTGTCGGGGCTGGTTTTGGTATCTTTGACTTTGCGGCTGGCAGCGGCAAACTCGGTCAGCACAGTGGCGGCCAAACGGGCCACTTCGTTGGCAATGAGGGTAAGTCGACCACGGCCTTCTTCGAGGCGGCGTTTGAAATCGGCCTCACTGGTGGGCAAGGGGTCGAGCAAGAAAGCGCGGTCCAAGGCCACGTCCAAAATTTGCTGCTTGAGTTCTTCAACGGTGCCCCCGCCCGAACCATCGAGCAACCTGCCGACCAACATGAACGCCACCGACATTTTTTGCAGGTCAGGCAAGTTTTTCTCAAGGTACTTGAGCGCGTCTTTGATTTGAAGTGCAAACAAACGGCGCAAGCCTGCGCGGTGTTTGGTAGCAGCCACCTCGGGCTCGTCAAACACTTCAATGCACACGGCATCGCCCACATCCACCAGCGCAGGAAAACCAATGAGGGTTTGCTTGCCTCTTGTGATTTCCATCAGCTCGGGCAATTCACCAAACGTCCAGCTGGTGTAACGTTGATCAGCAGGAGCAACAGACGCAACAGCGCCGCCCACACCCGAAGGCGTTGAGCGATGCGGCGCAGCGGGTGACGATTTCTGTGAGGCATGAGGCGCCCGCTGCCCCGCATCGATCAATGCACCGTCAACGCCCACATCAGCGCCAGAACCCGAAAGAGTACCCACACCTTTCAAAGCCGCCAACGCCTGAAACGCCCCCCGCGCTTGGCTGCCCAGTTCAGCCTTCAAAGCGCCCAGGTTGCGCCCATGCCCCAACTGCCGCCCATGCTCGTCGACCACGCGGAAGTTCATGAACAAATGCGGCGGCAACATATCGACTTTGAAATCAGCACGCTTCACATCCACTTGCGTGGCATCACGCACCAGCTTGAGCAAAGCATCCACCAAAGGGCCAGAGCCAAACACCACGTCGGGCGACAAAGCCTCGGTCAAACGCGCCGCACTCTCAGGCAGTGGCACCAAACGCGAGCGAGGCCGTTGATGCAAGGTCTTGAGCAAGGCATGAACTTTTGGGTTCAGCATGCCCGGCACCAGCCATTCGGCGCGTTCTTCGCTGACTTGGTTCAACACAAACAGCGGCACGGTCACGGTCAGGCCGTCTTTGGCGTCGCCGGGCTCGTGCAGATAGTCAACCGCGCAATCCACACCGCCCATGCGCAATGTTTTAGGGAACGCCTGCGTGGTAATGCCCGCCGCTTGGTGGCGCATCAGTTCTTCGCGGCTCAGGCACAGGAGTTTGGGCTGGCGTTTGACCTCTTCGCGGTACCAGCTCTCTAGCGTGACCAAGCCACACACATCAGCGGGCAGCTGTTGGTCGTAAAACGCGTAGATGAGTGCATCGTCCACCAACACGTCTTGGCGACGCGATTTGTGTTCTAGCTCTTCCACTTGGGCGATGAGTTTTTGGTTGGCGACAAGGAACGGCAGCTTGGTATCCAACTCGCCCGCCACCAGTGCTTCACGAATGAAAATTTCACGCGCCCCCACCATGTCGACTTTGCTGTAGCTCACACGGCGGCCGTTGTAGACCACCAAGCCATACAAGGTGGCGCGTTCTAACGCTTTGACTTCGCCTGCTTTTTTTTCCCAATGTGGGTCTAGCAACTGCTTTTTCAGCAGATGGCCGCCCACCTGCTCAAGCCACTGCGGCTCCATCGCGGCGATGCCTCGGCCAAACAGGCGCGTGGTTTCCACCAGCTCGGCCACCACAATCCAGCGGCCCGGTTTTTTGCGCAAGTGCGCGCCGGGATGGCGGTAAAACTTGATGCCCCGTGCGCCCAAATACGCCTCGTCGTCTTCCAGCTTGCAGCCCACGTTGCCCAGCAAGCCAGCCAACATCGACAAATGCAGTTGCTCGTAGCTGGCGGGCAAGGTATTGAGCCGCCATTTGTGCTCAGTCACCACCGTCAGCAGTTGGGTGTGCGTGTCGCGCCACTCGCGCACACGGCGCACGTTGACAAAGTTTTGGCGCAGCAGGGCTTCGTATTGGCGGTTGCTCAGTTTGTGTTCGTTATTTTTTCCACCGCGTGAGGTGTCGATCCACTTCCACAGGTTGAGGTAGCCGCTGAATTCGCTGCGGTCGTCGTCAAACTTGGCGTGCGCTTGGTCGGCGGCGGCTTGCGCCTCCATCGGGCGGTCGCGCACGTCTTGCACGCTCAGGGCCGAGGCAATGATGAGCACTTCGTCCAAAGCGTTGCGCTCACGCGCTTCCAAAATCATGCGACCCACGCG
>CANBWY010000046.1 GCA_947373245.1 Comamonadaceae bacterium | reverse complement strand
GAAGCGCGCGACCAGCTGAGCTGGCGTTTGCTGGCCACCGTACTGGCCTTGGCTGGGCTGCCCATGGTTTGGTTGTGGCGCCAGCCTGTGGCAGCGCTAGGTTTCGGTCAACAAGTGCTGCGCAATGTCGTCCTGTGTGTGGGCGCTCTGGCTCTGGCGTTTGGCACCACGCAACTGGTGTTTCAAGACTTCGCATCGCTCATGCGCAACTACACCGAGATGCGCTACCAGATCAACCCACTCAACAGCCTCTACGCGGTGCTGGACATGACGGTGATTCCGGCCGAGCAAGCCCGTGGCCCTCTGCAAAGTTTGGGTCGCGATGCACACATTGCGCCACGCGCGGGCAGCGCGCCACAACACCCGCCGCTGCTGGTGTTGGTGTTGGGCGAAACCGCGCGCAGCCAGAACTTTTCACTCAATGGCTATGCGCGCAACACCAACCCCTTGTTAGCCAAAGAAAACGTCACCAGCTTCACCCACGTGGCCTCTTGCGGCACCAGTACCGCCGAGTCTTTGCCTTGCATGTTTTCACACCTCGGGCGCACCGATTTCGCCAAACGCAGCAACGAGTTTGAAAACCTGCTCGATGTGCTGCAACACGCAGGCTACGCCGTGCTGTGGATGGACAACCAATCCGGCTGCAAGGGCCAGTGCGCGCGCGTGCCCTATGTGAACACCTCAGAGCTGAAACTACCTGAATACTGCGACGGCGATGAATGCCGCGATACCGTGATGCTCACACGCATCGACGCCGAGCTGGCCAAACTTCCCGCTGAGCGCCGCGCTCGCGGCACGGTGGTGGTGATGCACCAAATGGGCAGCCACGGCCCCGCGTACTTCAAACGCTCACCGCCTGATTTCAAAAAATTCATGCCCGAGTGCACCGACACCTCACTCTCGCAATGCGATCGCGACCAAGTGGTCAACGCCTATGACAACACGCTGGTGTTCACCGACTACTTCTTGTCGCGGGTGATCGGCTGGCTAAAAACACGCGAGAAAGACAGCACGCCTGCCCTGCTCTACGTGTCAGACCACGGCGAGTCCTTGGGTGAGAAAAACATGTATTTGCATGGCCTGCCCTACAGCGTGGCGCCGCAAGAGCAAACCACAGTGCCCTTGATCACGTGGCTCTCACCCAGCTACGAGCAACTCAGCCGCGTGAGCACCCGCTGCTTGCAAGCTGAGCGCAACCAGCCTTTGTCACACGACAACTTATTCCATTCGGTCTTGGGTTTGATGGCGGTGCAAACCACCGTGTACCAACGCGAGCGTGATGTCTTCGCAGGCTGCAAAAGCCGCTAAGACCCGTCTGCTTTACAAGAAGCGGTCGAGCAGCTTGCGGGTGTGACGGTCCAGCGATGGCAAATCGCGAATCAAGAACTGCACGCCATGGGCGTCGGCCACGATGAGCCGACTGGCGGTGAGGCGACGAATGTCCTCCTCGCCCTTGAGCACCAGCTGCGTAGGGCCACGGCTGGTTTGCACGTGCCACACGCTGGGCGTGGAGAAGCTGTTGACACTGTCCAGACGCAAAATCTCAGGCATGAACTCGCGTGCTTGCAAGGCTTGCGCCACGATGTCGCGCTCATGGGCGGGCAAGTCGTCGAGTTTTTCAAGCCAAGCCAACTCTTTGCCTTCAGCGCTCAGAATAGAAATGGCTTGATCGGACGCCGCGATCGGGAAAGCGCGGGCCACCAAAGCGCCCACATGCTGCGTGCCATCGGCCAGGGTGACCACCAACTTTCCGAAGGGATCAAAGGCCAAGGTGAAGACTGAGGTCAACGCGGTACTCATACGGACTCCTTCGCTAAAGCACGCGCCACAGCGTCTTCTGCGTTTTTGGCTTGGGCTTCATACAGGCGGTAGTACGCACCTTGACGCGCCATCAGCGTGTCGTGGTCGCCCTCTTCCACCACCACGCCTTGCTCCATCACCACCAAACGATCGGCTTTGTTGAGCGTGGACAAACGGTGCGCAATGGCGATGGTGGTGCGTCCTTGGACGAGGTTGTCCAACGCTTTTTGAATTTCCAGTTCGGTCTCGGTATCCACCGAGGCGGTGGCTTCGTCCAAGATGAGGATGCGTGGGTTGATGAGCAAAGCCCGCGCAATCGAGATGCGCTGACGCTCGCCCCCCGACAATCCTTGGCCGCGTTCGCCCACCAGGGAGTCATAGCCTTGTGGCAAGCGCAAGATGAACTCATGGGCGTGCGCCGCACGGGCTGCCGCCACAATTTCTTCGCGCGTGGCATCGGGCTTGCCGTAGGCGATGTTGTCGGCAATCGTGCCAAAGAACAAGAACGGCTCTTGCAACACCATGCCAATGTGGCTACGGAAGTCAGACAACGAAATGTTGCGAATGTCGATGCCGTCGAGCTTGATCGAGCCTTCGCTCAAGTCGTAGAAGCGACAAATCAGGTTGACCAAGGTGCTTTTGCCAGAGCCGCTTTGGCCCACCAAACCAATCATCTCACCGGGGCGGATGCTCAGGTTCATGCCGCGAATGACAGCGCGGTTGCCGTAGCGAAAGCCCGCATCTTGAATCTCGATGCGGCCTTGCAAGGGGACCGGGAGCTTTTGTGGGTTCGTGGTCTCGGGCACGCTGGAGACGTGGTCCAAGATTTCAAAAATGCGCTTGGCGCCCGCAGCCGCCTTTTGTGTGTGAGACACGATGCGGCTCATCGAATCGAGGCGTGTGTAAAAGCGCCCGATGTAGGCCAAGAACGCCGCCAACACACCCACCGTGATTTGGTGGTGCGACACCAGCCAAATGCCAAAGCCCCAGACCACCAGCAAGCCCACCTCGGTCATCAGCGTGACCGTGGGCGAGAACAAAGACCACACGAAGTTGATGCGGTCATTCACCGCCAAGTTGTGTTTGTTAGCATCTCGAAAACGGTTGGCTTCGCGTGTTTCTTGGGCAAAGGCTTTGACCACACGAATGCCGGGAATGGTGTCGGCCAGCACGTTGGTCAATTCGGACCAGACGCGGTCAATCTTTTCAAAGCCAGTGCGCAGCTTGTCACGCACGGTGTGGATCAGCCACACGATAAACGGCAGCGGCAGCAAGGTGGCGGCGGCCAACCGAGGGTCGATGCTGATCAAAATAGCAGCGGTCATCACAATCATCAGCACATCGGTGGCGAAATCCAGCAAATGCAGCGACAAGAAAACGCAGATGCGGTCAGTCTCGGCGCCAATGCGGTTCATCAAGTCACCCGTGCGGCGGCCACCAAAGTATTCGAGTGACAAGCGCATCAAGTGCTCGTAGGCCGTGGTGCGCAAATCGGCGCCAATGCGCTCAGACACCAAGGCCAAGATGTAGGTTTTGAGCCAGCCCAAGCCCCAAGCCAACAAGGCTGCGCCCAGCAAACCGCCCAAATACAGGGTCACCAAATCGTGGTCGATGTCTTTGCCGTTTTGGAACGGAATCAGCACATCGTCCATCAACGGCATGGTCAGATAAGGCGGCACCAAGGTGGCTGCTGTGGAGGCCAGGGTCAACAAAAAGCCGGCCAACAAGCGCCATTGGTAAGGCCTGGCAAAGCGCCACAGGCGAAACAGCCCCCAAGTCGACAGGGGCGCATGTTGCTCGCGGCTGCACACCGGGCAGGCATCGCCCACGTTTTCCAGCGGCAACTTGCATTGCGGACAACGCGCTTGCCCTACCAGGGCCAAAGGTTTGCCATGCTTTAGAACGTCTACCCGTGCTGCAAATGCTTCTTGCAAACGCATGGCCGTGATGTTGTGTGTCAAGGTGAAGCGCCAACTGGCGATGCGGTGCGCGTCATCCTCCAAACTCAGGGTCCCGACACCGGCATGATCGGTGTGCTTCATCACCATGCCAGCAGACAGTGGCCAGCTGTCCCAAACAGCGCTTGAACCCACCGCTTGCGAGGCAAAAAGCACCCGCTGGTCTGTCACAATTAGTAGCCCTAGCGAAAAATGTAATTGGGCGTTCAAGTCAACCTCTAGCCAAGCTAAAACGTTTTCTTGAGCAGACAGTTGTGCAAACACTGAAGTTCGCCAGCCCTCGGGCAATAGAACTTTGGTGGAAGCCGATAAAGAAGAATTCATTATTGGAATGTTGCTGCTTTCAATCGATGCAAATCGATGAACGGCGATAAAAAAATAAAAGCAGGAGCCAGGACTTTGTTGCACCCCAGCACGATTGCAAATCATTGTATCGCCGCAGCCTCGCAGCGCATGGTGTTGACCACGATGCTCCGCTCCTCTTGTACTGTTGCCTCAGCTCACCCCAACCTCCGCTAAGTTATGGCCTTCAAAGACATTCAAATCCTGCGCATGAACTACTTGCGTGGGCCCAACATCTGGACTTACCGCCCCATCATCGAAGCGCTCATCGACTTGGGCGAGATGGAAGACCATCCCTCTAACAAAATCGACGGTTTCAATGACCGCATCAACGCGTGGCTGCCCGGCTTGGTCGAGCACCACTGCGGCGTGGGTCATCGCGGTGGTTTCTTGACCCGCTTGGTCGGTGGTACATGGATGGGCCACATCATGGAGCATGTCTCCATCGAGTTGCAACTCTTGGCTGGCGCCCGCGCGGAGTTTGGCAAAGCCCGAGAAATCAGCAAACGCGGTATCTACAAAGTGGTGTTTCGCACCGAGCACGAAGAGCTGGGCCGCGAAAGCTTCTTGGCGGCTCACGCGTTGGTCATGGCTGCGGCCAACAACCAAGCCTTCGACATCGCAGCCACAGTCGACCGCCTCAAAAAGATTGCAGATTTGCGCTGCTTAGGCCCCAGCACAGCCTGTATCGTCGATGCGGCGGTCGAGCGCAAAACCCCTTTCATTCGATTGACCGAAGGCAACTTGGTACAACTGGGCTACGGCTCAAAACAGCGCCGCATTTGGACGGCTGAGACCGACCGCACCAGCGCCATCGCCGAGAGCATCTCCAGCGACAAAGACTTGACCAAGCGTTTGCTCACGCAATGCGGCATTCCTGTGCCCGAAGGTCAGATTGTCAAAACCGCGGACGAAGCCTGGGAAGCCGCACAAGACATCGGTCTGCCCGTGGTGGTCAAACCCTTGGACGGCAACCGGGGCTGGGGCGTGTCCTTAGACGTGAACACCGAAGCAGGCGTGCGCACAGCCTGGACGGCAGCCGAAAAAGAAGGCAGCGAAGTGTTGATTGAGCGATATGTGCGCGGCGATGAGCACCGCGTTTTGGTGGTGGGTGACCGTGTGGTCGCGGCCACCCGTGGCGAGACGGCTTACATCACGGGCGATGGCACATCGACTGTGGAGCAATTGATTGACACTCAAATCAACACCGACCCACGTCGCGGCATTGCCGAGGGCTTCCCACTCGACTTAATTCGCTTGCACACCCCGCGCGGGGAAATGTCGCTGCTCGAAATTCAACGCCAAGGCCTTGAACCCACCAGCGTGCCCGACAAAGGCCGCATCGTGGTGGTGCAACGCAATGGCAACCTGAACAACGATGTGACCGACTTGGTCCACCCCGACGTCGCGGCGGTCGCCACCCTCGCCGCGCGTGTGATTGGCCTAGACATCGCCGGCATCGACATCGTCACACAAGACATCTCGCGCCCGTTGGAAGAAACCCAAGGTGCCATCATCGAAGTGAATGCGGGCCCCGGCTTGCTGATGCACGTCAAGCCTGCGGTGGGCCAGCCCCGCCCAGTGGGCAAAGCCATCGTCGAGCACCTGTTTGGCTCCAACGAGTCTGGCCGCATTCCCGTGGTCGGCATCGCGGGCAGCCAACAAACCACCGAGCTGTCTCAGCTGGTGGCGTGGTTGTTGCACCTCTCTGGCCGTCGTACGGGCTTGGCTTGCAAGGCCGGCTTGTTCATGGATCAGCACCACTTGGGCAAGTACGATGCGCGCGGGTTTGATGCCTCTGAGCGACTGCTGATCAACCGTGCGTTGGATGCGGCCGTGTTTGAAACCACCCCCGGGCTGATCTTGGACGAAGGCTTGGCCTATGACCGCTGCTTGATCGGCATCGTCACCAACATGCCAGCCACAGATGCGGCCTTGATTGACAAACACGACATCCAAACCGCTGAGCAAATGCGCACCGTGGTGCGCACGCAAATCGACTTGGTGCTGCCCGAGGGCGCCGCCGTCTTGAACGCCGACGAAGAAGCCGTGGCCACTTTGGCTGAGTTGAGCGACGGCGAGGTGGTGTTTTACGCCAAAGCCCAAGACAACGCCACGCTGATGGCCCACCTGCAACAAGGCGGTCGCGCCGTGTTCTGCAAAGACGGCTATGTCACTTTGGCGCGCGGCGATCAAGAAACACCGCTGTTTCACCTAGACCTCGAATTGATTGCACGCCTGCTCAAAGACGGGCTGCACATCTCGACCCTGCTGGCTGCTGTGGCCGCCGCGTGGTCACTGGACATTGCGCCACTGCTGATTCGCGCTGGCTTGAAGAATTTCGGACAACAAAACCAACACGTTGCCAAAGACATTGCAAGGATGAACGGCTAATGGAAGTCTCTCGTATCCGCGCCCTGCGCGGTCCCAACCTTTGGACACGTCACACCGCCGTGGAGGCCATGGTGAAGTGTGAAGATGCAGAAATCGATCTGAGTCCACACCCTGACTTTGAAAACCGCCTGCGCAATTTATTCCCAGGCGTGGGCACCCTGCGCCCTAGCGCACAAAAGGTCAAACTCAGCATGGCGCACGCGCTAGAGGCTGCCACCTTGCATTTGCAAATCGAAGCGGGCTGCCCCGTCACCTTCAGCCGTACCACGCCCACCAGCGACCATGGGTTGTTCCAAGTCGCGGTGGAGTACACCGAAGAACAAGTGGGCATCTTGGCCTTGAAGCTGGCCCACGCCTTGTGCGTCGCAGCCCTCAACAACGCCAGCTTTGATGTCGATGCGGCCATCCATCAATTGCGCGAACTCGACGAAGACATTCGCTTGGGCCCCTCCACCGCATCCATCGTCAACGCGGCGATTGCGCGTGGCATCCCCTTTCGTCGGTTGACCGAAGGCAGCTTGGTGCAACTGGGCTGGGGCAGTCAACAACGCCGCATTCAAGCCGCTGAGATTGACTCCACCAGCGCCATTGCCGAATCCATCGCGCAAGACAAAGAGCTCACCAAAAAGCTGCTTCACGCAGCGGGCGTGCCCGTGCCCTTGGGTCGTCCTGTCACCAGTGCTGACGATGCGTGGGCAGCGGCCCAAGAGATTGGTCTGCCCGTGGTCATCAAACCACGCGATGGCAACCAAGGCAAAGGCATTTCCGTCAACGTCACCACCGAGGCCGGCGTGAAGGCCGCTTACTTGACTGCGGTCGCGCACCGCGATGACGTGCTGGTTGAGCGCTTCTTGCCCGGCAGCGATTACCGCTTGCTAGTCGTGGGCAACAAGCTCGTGGCAGCTGCACGCCGTGAGCCCCCGCTGGTGATTGGCAACGGCAAGAACACCGTGCGTGAGTTGGTTGACATCGTCAATGCCGACCCACGCCGTGGCGAAGGCCACGCCACATCGTTGACCAAAATTCGCTTTGATGACATCGCCATAGCGCGCCTCAAAGAGCAAGGCTTTGAAGCCAACTCCGTGCCCGCCAAAGGTGCCCGCGTGATTTTGCGCAACAACGCCAACCTGTCCACGGGTGGCACCGCCACCGACGTGACGGATGACGTGCACCCGGAAGTCGCCCTGCGCGCCATTGCAGCAGCACAAATGGTGGGCCTAGACATTTGCGGCGTGGACGTGGTCTGCGAATCGGTGTTGC
Source organism: Comamonadaceae bacterium (assembly GCA_947373245.1). Lineage (GTDB taxonomy): Bacteria > Pseudomonadota > Gammaproteobacteria > Burkholderiales > Burkholderiaceae_C > Limnohabitans. The sequence goes on along the minus strand of CANBWY010000046.1, from coordinate 10,680 downwards.
GCCCCATGGAAGAACAAAGCGGTGGCGTGGTCGAAGTCAACGCCGCGCCCGGCTTGCGCATGCACCTAAGCCCCTCCTTCGGCAAAGGCCGCGATGTGGGCGAGGCGGTGATGGCCACCATGTTCCCCGACGGCGGCGATGGTCGTATTCCTGTGATTGCCGTGACCGGCACCAACGGCAAAACCACCACGGTGCGTTTGACCTCTCACCTGCTGCGCGCCAACGGCTTGCGCGTCGGCATGACCAACACCGATGGCGTGTACGTCAACGGCCGTCAAACCGACAGCGGCGACTGCAGCGGCCCACGCAGCGGTCGCAACGTGCTGGCCCACCCCGATGTGGATGCGGCCGTGCTCGAAACCGCACGTGGCGGCATGCTGCGCGAAGGCTTGGCCTTTGACCGCTGCCAAGTGGCTGTGGTGACCAACATTGGCATGGGCGACCACCTCGGTTTGAACTACATCTCGACGGTCGAAGACCTCGCGGTGCTCAAACGTGTCATCGTGCAAAACGTAGCCGAATCAGGCACTGCGGTGTTGAACGCCACCGACCCCATCGTGGCCGCGATGGCTGGCAACTGCCCCGGCCAAGTGACCTTTTTTGGTTTGGACGCACACCATCCCGTCATCGCCACGCACCGTGCCCAAGGCAAACGTGTGTTGTTTGTGGAAGACGACCAAATCGTGGCCATGCAAGGCCACCACTCGGTGCGCATTCCTTTGTCAGAAATTCCCGTCACGCGCAGCGGCGCGATTGGTTTTCAAATTGAAAACGCCATGGCCTCCATTGGTGCAGCTTGGGCGATTGGCGTGCCTTGGAACACGATCTGCAAGGGACTGGCCACCTTCGTGAGCGACAGCAATGCCGTGCCGGGACGCTTCAACGTGTTCGACTACCAAGGTGCCACCGTGATTGCCGACTACGGCCACAACCCCGACGCCATCAAGGCGCTGGTGCAAGCCGTGACCAACCTGCCAGCGCAGCGACGCAGTGTGGTGATCAGCGGTGCGGGCGATCGCCGTGACGAAGACATCCGGGAACAAACCCGCCTGATTGGTGAAGCGTTTGACGATGTGGTGCTCTACCAAGACGCCTGCCAACGCGGCCGTGTGGATGGCGAAGTGCTCAAGCTCTTGCGCCAAGGTTTGGACGGCGCAAAACGCACGACGCAGATCGACGAAATCCACGGCGAATTTTTAGCCATTGACAAGGCGATGGCGCGTTTGCAAAAAGGCGATCTGTGCTTGATCTTGATTGACCAAGTGGATGAGGCTTTGGCGCACATCACGCAACGGGTGAACGCGGCAGCTTTGGCTGGCTAAGTTTTATTGGTGCTCGTAAAAAAGCCACTCGTTTGAGTGGCTTTTCTTTTTCGCTCTCACTGATGCTGACGGGGCTGTGCGGCGGCTGCCTCACTGGGGTACCAGAATATCGTCAGCCGCCGCACAGCCCCATCAACATCCGAGTGGTGGCACGCACACATTCAGTGCTGGGTTTGCTGTTTAAAACAATCCCTTGTACTGATCGCGTAGCAAGTTCTTTTGTACTTTGCCCATGGTGTTGCGTGGCAGCTCTGCCACCAAAAAACACTTCTTCGGGATTTTGAAGTTCGCCAGTTGCGACTTGAGCGCGGCAATCACGGCATCAGGCTTCACGTTGGCACCAGGCTTGGCGATGACGACCGCCACACCCACTTCGCCAAAGTCTGGATGCGGTACGCCAATCAAGGCACTCTCAGCCACGCCGGGCATGTCGTTGATGTAGCCCTCAATCTCTGCGGGATAGACGTTGTAGCCGCCGCTGATGATGAGGTCTTTGCTGCGACCGACGATGACCACGTAGCCACGTTCGTCGATCTTGCCCACGTCACCGGTTTTGAAGTAGCCATCGGCGGTGAACTCTTCTTTGGTTTTCTCGGGCATGCGCCAATAGCCGCCAAACACATTGGGGCCTTTGACTTGAATGCCACCAATCTCCCCCACGGGCAAGGCTTTGCCTTCATCGTCTTGCACGCGCAGTGACACGCCGGGCAACGGAAAGCCCACGGTGCCACCACGACGCTCGGTTTGGCCGGGGTAGCGGGCGTCGGCTGCGTAGGGGTTCGACGTGAGCATGACGGTTTCGCTCATGCCGTAGCGCTCCAAAATAGTCTGCCCTGTGCGCTGCTGCCATTCGTTGAACGTTTCCAACAACAGCGGGGCTGAACCTGCGATGAACAAACGCATGTTCGAGGCCTGGGCTTTGGTGAGGCTCGGCTCAGCCAACATGCGCACATAGAGCGTGGGCACACCCATGAACACCGTGGCTTCGGGCATTTTGGCGATGACGAGTTTGGGGTCGAACTTGGACAACCAAATCATCTTGCTGCCGTTGATCAAGGCACCATGAATGGCGACAAACAAACCGTGCACATGAAAGATAGGCAAGGCGTGAATCAAGACATCGCCGGGCTTCCAGCCCCAATACTTTTTCAAAGTCTGTGCGTTGCTGAGCATGTTGCCATGCGACAACATGGCGCCTTTGCTGCGCCCCGTGGTACCGCTGGTGTACAAAATAGCGGCCAAATCGTCGGCTTTGCTTTGCACCACGTGGTGCTGGTCCGAGCAATGCGCGGCACGCTCTAGCAAACTGCCGCTGCGGTTGTCATCCAAAGTAAACACGTGCTGTGTGCCGGCCTTGAAGGCGATCTTGCTGACCCAGCCAAAGTTCTTGCTGCTGCACACCACCACGGCAGGTTCGGCGTTGCCAATGAAATACTCAATCTCAGCGCTTTGGTAAGCCGTGTTCAAGGGCAAGAACACATAGCCTGCGCGCAAAGTGGCAAGGTAAAGCATGACCGCTTCAACCGACTTTTCCACTTGCACCGCCACGCGTGCGCCCTTGGGCACATTGAGCGAATCCAGCAAGTTGGCCATCATGGCGCTGGCACGGTCTAGATCGGCCCAGCTGTAATGCAAACCGTCATCGGTTTCGATGGCAGTGGCTTTTAAGTCTTTGGGAAAGGCAGCACGCAGTGCCGCGAAGAGGTTTTGATTCATCGTGCTTGTTCAGATTCAAGAAAAGAAAAGGGCTTCTACATCGCCAGACACTGGCGCGATGTTTTTTGCCATGAGTTGGCGGTTTTTGTCGAGTCGCTTTAAATCGTAGAGGTAGTTCACCATCAGGCCGTGCGACTGCTTCATGCCCTTGGTCGAAGGGTCAGCAAACCAGTTGATACGCTCAATGCGTGCGCCGTTGCCCAAGTGAAAACGTGCCACCGGGTCTAGCACTTGATCGCCTTGTTTTTCCAGCCCCAAATAATGGGCTGCACAGCGCGTGAGGAACAAGCGCAAGGGTGACTTGATTGACAAAGCGCCCAATACCAAAGGCTGCTCAATGGCTGCCAACACATGGGTGGCTGTGGGCGGCTCGAAACTCAACTCACGACCCAAGGCTGACAGTTCCTTCTCATTCAGGTGTGCCAGCATGGTCTCGGCATGGCGTGACAACCAAGGACGCAATCCGGGAATGGGTGACAAGGTCGCGAAGGTCTTGAGCTTGGGGAATTCGTCGCGCAAGGTTTCCACCACGCGCTTGATCAACGAGTCGCCAAAACTCACACCGCGCAGACCTGTTTGTGTGTTGTTGATGGAGTAAAAAATTGCCACTGTGGATTTTTTCAAATCTTCGGGCGCAGCACCTTCATCCAACAGCGGCATGATGTTGTCGGCCATCTCGTGAAGGAGTGCGACCTCCACAAAGATCAAAGGTTCATTGGGCAAGCTGGGGTGGAAAAAACCATAGCAGCGGCGGTCACTGTCTAAGCGGTTTTTCAGATCTGCCCAGCTGCGAATGTCGTGCACCGCTTCGTATTTGATGAGTTTTTCAATCAAGGACGCAGGTGAATCCCAGCTGATGGTGCGCAGCTCTAAGAACGCGATGTCAAACCACGTGGAAAACAGGTTTTCCAACTCCGCATCCAAGGCCAGCAAGCGCTTGTTGCTTTTGAGCTGGGGCAGCAACTCGGCACGCAAATCAACCAAGAAACGCATACCACCTGGGTAAGCCGTGAAACGTTGCAGCAAGCGTGTGCGCGGCGACACCAAGGCGCGGCGCAAGCGGATCTCCGCCGTGCCCTCATCCACTGTGCCCAAGGATGCGTCGTACTCATCGCGCGCTGCGCGCACTTTGGTGGCATCGGGGCCAAACTGTTCACTGATCAACAGCCACAAGTCTTGACGCTCTGCCACCTCGGCTTTGGCATACCAATCGGCCAAGGCTTTGGCGCGACGCCCACCTTCGACCTCGCTCACACGAGGGTCGACGACGGACTGCAACAAGAGCAAAGTGCGGCGCAAAGAACGGGGCGACAACGCCTCTTTCTTTTGACGGATCGAGGAATCTAAACGCTCACGCGTGGACCGATCTTCTGGCTTGGGCGGCTCACTGGCGGGGGCTGAATTGCGAAGCAGATTCAATTTACTGCTGAGCCAAGTCGTTGCATTCATCTCGCACCTTTTGATCCGTTGAAAATTACTTCACGCCCATCACCAGGTTGGGTAATCCTGTGGCGATTTCTGGGAAGACACACAGCAAGAACACTGCAACAAACATCAGCCCCAAGAAAGGCATCACACCCCAAATGACTTCTTTCAAAGAAATATCGGGCGCCACGTTTTTGATCACAAAGATGTTCAAGCCCACAGGTGGGTGAATCAGCCCCATCTCCATCACGATGGTCATGACCACACCAAACCAGATCAAGTCAAAGCCAGCCGCCTTGAGTGGCGGCAAGATGATGGGCGCTGTCATCAAGATGATGGATACGGGTGGCAAGAAGAAACCCAACACCACCACCATCAACAAAATCACCGCGAGCAAGACCCAGCGCGACAGCTCCATGCCGACAATCCAGTGCGCAGCACTTTGGCTGATGTGCAAATGGCTCATGACATAGCTGTACAGCAAGGACATGCCAATGATGAGCATCAACATGGTCGACTCTTTGAGGGTCGACGACAAAATGGGCATCACATCTTTCGGGCGCCACAGGCCATAGACCACGGCGACCAAGCCCAAAGCCAACAAGCCGCCAAGGCCAGCCGTCTCTGACGGTGTGGCGTAGCCGCCATACAGCGCCACCATCACACCAATCAACAACACCAAGAAAGGCAGCACGCGCGGCAGCATCTCTACTTTTTGCGCCAGCGTGAATTGCTCTTTGTCCAAGTACGCCGATTTTTCACCGCCGGCTTCATAGACCTTCAAGGCGATTTGGTATTCCTTGCGTGCACGCACCACGGCGTAACCGGCAAACAAAGCCACCAGCAACAGCCCGGGGCCAATGCCCGCCAAAAACAAACGGCCCAGCGATTGCTCGGCTGCCACGGCGTACAAAATCATCACGATGGACGGTGGCAACAAAATACCCAAGGTGCCGCCCGCCGCGATGATGCCTGCGGCGAAACCGGGTGAGTAGCCACGCTTGCGCATCTCAGGAATGCCCGCGGAACCAATGGCCGAACAGGTGGCAGGCGACGAACCCGCCATCGCAGCAAATAAGGCGCACGCAAATACGTTGGCAATGCCCAAGCCGCCGGGCACTTTGTGCAACCACGCATGAATAGCCGAGTACAAGTCTTGACCTGCACGCGACTTACCAATGGCGGCACCCTTCATGATGAACAAGGGAATCGACAACAAGGTGATGGACGCCATTTCTTCGTACACGTTTTGTGTCACGGTATCTAGCGATGACGCGGGCATGAAGAAATACATGAACGACACAGCGACCGTGCCCAAAGCAAATGCAATGGGCATGCCCGAGAACATCACCAAGAGCGTTGCTGCGCCGTAGCTCAAACCAATGGCAAGCTCACTCATTTCTGCGCCCCACGGACTTCACCACCCGTCAGCTGAACCGCTGACTGTAAAAACAATTGCACTGCCAACAAGCTCATGCCCACCGCCATCAAAGAATAAGGAATCCACAAGGGGGGCGCAAAGCTGCTCGAAGTCGTTTGCCCTTCAGACCATGCCTCGTGGAACAAGGCCCATGACTTCCAAGAAAAAAACACACAAAAAGCGGTTGACACCACATCGACCACCACCGCACGCACTTTGTTCACCGACGCGGGCAAGATGGACGACAAGGCTTCAATACCAATGTGCCCGCGCTGCGACTGCACATACGCAGTACACATGAAGGTCGCACCGACCAACATGAACACCGCGGCTTCGTCTTGCCAATCAGTGGCGACCTTGAACAAGTAGCGCGTCAACACCGAGTAGGTCAGCACGCAGGACGTGAGCACCAGCGCCAGCATTGACAAGCGCAAAACGAAGGCATTGAAAGCGTCCAACACCGCCACCAAGCCTGCGACGATGACGTTTTTAGGACGTTTTTTCTCAACTGGCGTGTTGGACTCTAGTTCGAAACCGTGGCTCACAGGGTTTGCTCCGCCAAAGCCAGCAACTTGGCGCAACCTGCGTTCTTCGCGGCATAGTCTTTCCACGCTGTTTCACGTGCAATGGCTTGCCATTTTTTGATCGTTGTGGGGTTCAAGTCCACCACTTTGGCGCCTGCTTTTTGATAGACATTGGCCACCTCGATGTCGTCTTTCTTGGCTGCATCCAAAGCGAACTTTTCCATCTCTGCACCGACAGCCATGATGGCGTCGCGTTGGTCTTTGGGCAGCTCATCAAAGATAGCTTTGGACATCATCAACGGCTCAAACATGAACCAGTAAGCGCCCTTGCGACCCGTGGTCAACGCTTTGGCGACCTCTTCCAAATGGAAGGAGATGAACGAGGTGGACGAGGTCATGGCCGCATCCATAGCACCGGTTTGCATGGCAGCGTAAATCTCGTTCGAAGGCAGCGTCACCACGGCGGCACCCGCCTCTTTCAAAATCATGTCGACTTCGCGTGAACCGCCACGGATCTTCATGCCCTTGGCGTCTTCTGGGTCCACGATGGCTTTGCTGCGTGAGGCCACGCCACCGGCTTGCCAAATCCAGCTGATCAACACAATGCCTTTTTCGAGCAACACGCGGCTGAGTTCCGCACCCACGGGCTTGTTTTTCCAGCCGTAAGCTTGTTCATACGACACAACCAAACCGGGCATCAAACCAATGTTGACTTCTGGAATTTCGCCGCCAGCGTAAGACAAGGGAATCAGCGCCATGTCCAACGCGCCTTTGCGCATGGAGGAAAACTGGGCATTGGTCTTCATCAGCGAGGAGCCGGGATAAATCTCAAACTTCAAACCGCCTTTGGTGCGCTTTTCAACTTCGGCTGAAAACATGCGAACCAGACGATCACGGAAGTCGCCCTCTTTGACCGTGCCACCTGGGAACTGGTGCGAAATTTTCAGCGTTTTGTTTTGTGCAAACGCATTCACAAAAGGCAAGGCGCTCAGCGAAAAACCACCCACGGACTGAAGAAGGCTACGACGTTTCATGTGATGTCTCCTAGGACTGCTGTTAGACGCTTTGATGACAAAGCGTTGAAATTTTTGTATTTATTAATTTACCAGCTGTATGCTGGATTCTTGTTAGTGAATACCCCATGGCATTCTACGAACTCAAAGCTACTCAAAGTGGCAGAATTGGGGCCATGAGAATTTCGGACAAATTGCGCGAAAAAATAGAGGAACAAATCGCCACAGGTGAGTTTGCGCCTGGCAGTTCGTTGGACGAAGCCACGCTGGTCGAACAGTACGGCGTCTCGCGCACCCCCATCCGTGAAGCCTTGATTCAGCTGGCAGCCGAGGGACTGATTGAGATTCGCCCACGTCGCGGCGCGGTGGTGACCAGCATTGGCCCCGCACGGTTGATCGAAATGTTTGAGGTCATGGCCGAGCTAGAAGCCATGTGTGGCCGATTGGCCGCACGCCGCATGACCGATGATGAGCGTCAGCAACTCAATGCCGCTCACGAGGCTTGCGAAGCAGCCAGAGCCAACCAAGACTCAGACCAGTACTTTTATTGCAATGAGCGTTTTCACGCCGCCATTTATGCAGGCAGCCACAACAGCTTTTTACGCGACCAAGCGAATCAGTTGCATCGCCGTCTGCGCCCTTACCGCCGATTGCAGCTGCGTGTGCGTGACCGCATGAGTGTGTCTTACAAAGAACACAGCGCCATCGTGAACGCCATCACCTTGGGGAATGCAGAGGCCGCAGCCCTGGCTTTGCGCGAGCATGTGGTGGTGCAGGGTGAGCGGTTTGGCGACTTGTTGTCGTCGCTGTCAGAACTAACGCAACACGCTTAAAGTGTAGGCGCGGGCTTGCGCACGGCGTGCAGCCACAAGGCTACGCCGACCAGCACCATGGGCACGCACAGCCATTGGCCCATGCTCATGCCCAGCGCCAACAAACCTAGGTGCGCATCGGGCTCTCGGAAGTATTCGGCCATGAAACGCAAACTGCCGTAACCCATCATGAACACCCCAGATACAGCGCCTACCGCACGTGGTTTGCGGGCATACAACCACAACACCACGAATAGCAAAATACCTTCGCCTAAGAACTGATAGATCTGCGAAGGGTGACGCGGCATCATGCTGCCGCTTTGCGGAAACACCATGGCCCAGGGCAACGAAGGGTCAGCCGCCCTGCCCCACAACTCGCCATTGATGAAGTTGCCGATGCGCCCAGCCGCCAAACCTGTGGGCACGCAAGGTGCGATGAAGTCAGTCACCCAGAGCCACGCACGCTTGCGCTGCCACGCGAACACAGCGGTAGCCACAAACACGCCCAACATGCCGCCATGAAAACTCATGCCGCCTTGCCAAACCGCGAATACTTCAAGTGGATGCTCAAAGTAATAAACGGGCTTGTAAAACAAGCAATAGCCGATGCGCCCACCCAAGACCACGCCCATCACGCCGTAAAACAAGATGTCTTCAATGTCTTGCTTGGACCAAGTGCCCAATGCCACTTGCGTCGCATAAGGCTCATGCTTCAAACGCAAGCGGGCCAAGCCCACAAACAAGGCAAAGGCCGCTAGGTAAGTCAGGCCATACCAATGAACGGCCAAAGGCCCCACTTGCAAAGCGACAGGGTCAATTTGAGGGTATAAAAGCATGAGGGGCCGCGGTTGCGTTAGTCGCCTAGGAGCGACACATCGCGCACAGCGCCTTTGTCGGCCGAGGTGGCCAACAAAGCATAGGCCTTGAGCGCGGACGACACTTTGCGTGGACGAGGCAACACAGGCTTCCAGCCCAGTTTGTCTTGCTCAACGCGGCGCTTGGCCAACTCTTCGTCACTCACCAGCACGTTGATGCTGCGGTTGGGAATGTCAATGCGGATGCGGTCACCATTGCGCACCAGACCGATGTTGCCGCCAGCCGCCGCTTCGGGTGAGCAATGGCCGATAGACAAACCCGATGTACCGCCCGAGAAGCGGCCATCAGTTAGCAAGGCGCAGGCTTTGCCCAAGCCCTTGGACTTGATATAACTCGTGGGATACAGCATCTCTTGCATGCCGGGGCCGCCCTTGGGGCCTTCGTAGCGCACCACCACGATGTCGCCGGCTTTCACCTGATCGTCAAGGATGTGCGCCACGGCTTCGTCTTGCGACTCCACCACATGGGCGGGGCCTTCGAACACCAACAAGCTATCGTCCACGCCTGCGGTTTTGACCACGCAGCCATCCAACGCAATGTTGCCGGACAACACCGCCAACCCCCCCTGCTGGCTGAACGCATGGTCAACCGAACGGATGCAGCCTTCGGCACGGTCAACATCTAAGCTAGGCCAGCGCGTGTTTTGGCTGAAAGCCACTTGGGTGGGAATGCCAGCAGGGCCAGCCATGTAGAACTTCTTGACCGCGTCGCTGGGGTTGCGCACGATGTCCCATTCGTCCAGCACTTCCTTCATGGTCTTGCCCAGCACGGTGCCCACATCGGTGTGCAGTTTGCCCGCGCGGTCCAACTCACCCAAGATGCCCATGATGCCGCCAGCGCGGTGCACGTCTTCGATGTGGTACTTGTTGGTATTGGGTGCGACCTTGCAGAGCTGGGGCACGATTTTGGACATGCGGTCGATGTCGGCCATGGTGAATTCGATCTCGGCTTCTTGGGCAATCGCCAAGATGTGCAGGATGGTGTTGGTTGAGCCGCCCATGGCAATGTCCAGCGCAATGGCGTTCTCAAACGCTTTGAAGCCCATGGAGCGTGGCAACACCGACGCGTCGTCTTGCTCGTAGTAGCGCTTGCACAAGTCAACAATCGTGCGACCCGCTTGTTTGAACAGCTGCTCGCGGTCCGCATGTGTGGCGACCACGGTGCCGTTGCCCGGCAAGGCCAGTCCCAAAGCTTCGGCCAAACAATTCATGGAGTTGGCGGTGAACATGCCCGAGCACGAACCGCAGGTGGGGCAAGCCGAGCGTTCGACTTCGGCCAAATCGGCATCGCTCACCTTGTCGTCAGCCGCCATGACCATGGCGTCAATCAAGTCGAGTTTCTTGAATTCCATGACTTGCGTCTGAGGGTTGGCCAAGCGCACTTTGCCAGCTTCCATCGGGCCACCCGACACGAAGATAACGGGGATGTTCAGACGCATGGCGGCCATCAACATGCCGGGGGTGATCTTGTCGCAGTTAGAGATACACACGATGGCGTCGGCACAGTGGGCGTTGACCATGTACTCGACCGAGTCGGCAATGATGTCGCGGCTGGGCAGCGAATACAACATGC
>CANBWY010000045.1 GCA_947373245.1 Comamonadaceae bacterium | reverse complement strand
TGTTTTGTTGTTAGCGTGGGAAACATTGTTCCCAGACATTGGGCCTTTGCCCGTTACTTCACATACGCGTGCCATGTGGACACTCCATATCAACGGCGGTCGTTCCCACGAGCGCCTCACCTCGCCAAAAGGGTGGCGGTAACCCATCTTCTTCGCTGAACCCAGCAAAGCCTGAGATTGTAGCGTCTTTTAAGGAGCGCTTTATCAGTGCGCGTCTTGTTCCAAGAAGCGCTGAGCGTCCAAGGCCGCCATGCAGCCAGTGCCAGCGCTGGTGATGGCTTGGCGATAAATGTTGTCTTGCACATCGCCCGCAGCAAACACGCCGGGCACGCTGGTCATCGTGGCAAAGCCTTCAGAACCGCTCTTTGTCAGTAAGTAGCCGTTTTTCATGGCCAGTTGGCCTTCAAAGATGTCGGTGTTGGGGTGGTGGCCAATGGCGATGAAGCAGCCTTGCAAAGTCAAATCACGGGTGCTGTCGTCTTTGGTGCTCTTCAAACGCACGCCTGTGACGCCAGAGGTGTCTCCCAACACCTCGTCGAGCACGCTGTGGGTTTCCAGTGCGATCTTGCCTGCGGCGACTTTCTCCATCAGCTTGTCGATCAGAATCGCTTCGGCTTTGAAGGTGTCGCGGCGGTGGATCAAGTGAACTTTTGAGGCAATGTTGGACAAATACAGGGCTTCTTCCACAGCCGTATTGCCGCCGCCCACCACGCTGACGACTTGATCGCGGTAGAAAAAACCGTCGCAAGTGGCACAGCCCGACACGCCGCGGCCCATGAAGGCTTCTTCAGAGGGCAGGCCCAAGTATTTGGCCGATGCGCCTGTGCAGATGATGAGCGTGTCGCAGGTGTAAGTGCCGCTATCGCCCGTCAGCGTGAAAGGGCGCTTAGAGAAATCGACCTTGTTGATGTGGTCAAACACGATTTGGGTGTTGAAACGCTCCGCATGTTGTTGAAAACGCTGCATCAGCTCTGGGCCTTGCACGCCGTTGACGTCAGCGGGCCAGTTGTCCACGTCGGTGGTGGTCATCAGTTGGCCGCCTTGAGCCATGCCCGTGATCAACAGCGGCTTCAAATTGGCGCGCGCAGCGTAAACAGCAGCCGTGTAGCCGGCTGGGCCGGAGCCGAGAATCAAAACTTGGGCGTGTTGTGAGGTGGACATCGGATGAGCGCAATCAAAAGAGACAATAAAGCCAAGATTGTAAGAACCTTCCTTTTTCCCTTGACGGCGCAAGGTCGCCTCTCGGGTAAGCTCTCAGACTTGACATGACTTACTCGCTCAACACCCTCAAAAACGACACGCGACCGACCCGTTCGGACGCCGATGCCAAACCCACCGGTTTTCGCCGCTTTGCACAAGAGATTGCACTGACCACGGGGTTTGTGTTCATGACCTTTTGGTTGTTGGCACTCATCACCCACTCCCCCCTCGACCCCGCTTGGACCACTTCTGGCACTGGCAGCATGGTGCGCAACTTTGGCGGGCGCTTGGGCGCTTGGCTGGGCGACATGAGCTTTTTCATGTTGGGCTATTCGGTGTGGTGGTGCTACGCCGCTGCCTTGGTGGCATGGCTGGCTGCCTTGGCCAACCGCCTGCGTGACGAAGATGAGCCACAGCCTGAGCACTTGGGTTGGCGTTACACCCGCTTTGCGTTTTGGGCCGGCTTGGCCTTGCTGTTGATCTCCAGCGTGGGCCTGGAATGGACACGTCTGTACCGCTTTGAAGACCGCTTGCCCGGCCACGTCAGTGGCGGTGTGTTGGGTTATTTGGTGGGGCCTACGAGCTTGAAATGGTTGGGCTTTAATGGCTCGGGTTTGATTTTCATTGTGTTTGGCGTGGTGGGCGCCTCTTGGGTGTTCCGTTTTTCCTGGGGCCAATCGGCTGAAAATTTAGGCGCATGGCTGGACGGCATGTATGAGGCTTGGCGCGAGCGCCGCGAACGCGAAGAAGACGTGGCTTACGGCATGGTGGCCGCACGCGAGCGTGAAGAAGTGGTGATTGAAGAGCGTGTGGAGATCAAAGAACACCCGCCCATCACCGTGCACATCGAGCCAGAAATCATCGAAGTGCCCAAGAGCGCACGCGTGGCCAAAGAGCGCCAAAAAACGCTGTTCACCGATGCCGCCACTGACTCGCGCTTGCCGCAAGTCGATTTGCTGGATGACCCCTTGATTCGCCAAGACACCGTCGCCCCCGAAACGCTGGAAATGACCAGCCGCATGATTGAGAAAAAACTCAAAGACTTCGGTGTGGATGTGCGTGTGGTGGCAGCGTCTCCCGGCCCTGTGATTACCCGTTATGAGATTGAGCCAGCCACGGGCGTGAAGGGTTCGCAAGTGTTGAACCTCGCCAAAGACTTGGCGCGTTCTTTGTCGCTGGTGTCCATTCGTGTGGTTGAAACCATTCCTGGCAAAAACTACATGGCGCTGGAACTGCCCAACGCCAAACGGCAGTCGATTCGCTTGAGCGAAATTTTGGGCTCGGATGTGTACAACGAATCTAAGTCGATGTTGACCATGGGTTTGGGCAAAGACATTGTGGGCAACCCCATCGTTGCTGATCTTGCCAAGATGCCCCACGTGTTGGTGGCCGGTACCACGGGTTCGGGTAAATCAGTGGGTATCAACGCCATGATTTTGTCCTTGCTCTACAAGGCCGAAGCGCGCGATGTGCGCTTGCTGATGATCGACCCCAAGATGTTGGAAATGTCGGTCTACGAAGGCATTCCGCATTTGTTGGCACCCGTGGTGACCGACATGCGCCAAGCCGCACACGGTCTGAACTGGTGCGTGGGCGAAATGGAAAAACGCTACAAGCTCATGAGTAAGTTGGGCGTGCGTAACCTTGCGGGTTACAACGCCAAGATTGACGAAGCCGCATCGCGTGAAGAGTTCATCTACAACCCCTTCAGCTTGACGCCCGAGCAGCCCGAACCACTGCAACGCTTGCCGCACATCGTGGTGGTGATTGACGAGTTGGCTGACTTGATGATGGTGGTGGGCAAGAAGATTGAAGAGCTGATCGCACGCTTGGCGCAAAAGGCGCGCGCGGCAGGCATTCATTTGATTTTGGCCACGCAGCGTCCGAGTGTGGATGTGATTACCGGTCTGATCAAAGCCAACATCCCCACGCGTATCGCGTTCTCGGTGGGTTCCAAAATTGACAGCCGAACCATCCTCGACCAAATGGGTGCTGAGGCCTTGTTGGGCATGGGCGACATGTTGTACATGGCCAGCGGCACCGGCTTTCCCGTGCGGGTGCACGGTGCCTTTGTCAGTGACGAAGAAGTGCACCGCGTGGTGAACTACCTCAAGAGCCAAGGCGAGCCAGATTACATCGAAGGCGTACTCGAAGGCGGCACGGTGGATGGCGACGGCAATGCCTCAGGCCCCGATTTGTTCGGCGAAGTGCCCGCCGAAAAAGACCCAATGTACGACCAAGCGGTCGAGGTGGTGCTCAAGAACCGCAAGGCCAGCATCTCGCTGGTGCAACGTCATTTGAAAATTGGCTACAACCGCGCCGCGCGTTTGGTGGAAGACATGGAGAAAGCGGGCATGGTCAGCGCCATGAGCAGCAATGGTCAGCGTGAAATTTTGGTGCCTAAACGTGATGACTGATGTGATGATTCAGGCGATGGCTAAGGCGATGCGCCATGACACCCCCCCTCGTGCACGTGGCGGTCTCTTGCGACGCATTTTGTCGCGTGTGAGCGCTGTGGCCGCTGTGGCCGCTTTGTGTACAAGCGCTGCCTGTGCCAGCAGGTTGGACACGCTGGAGACTTTTTTGAAGTCCACCAAAAGCGGCCGCGCCGACTTCACGCAAATCGTCACGTCTCCTGTCAAAGCAGGGCAGACCACGGCACGCAGCAAAACATCCACAGGGCAGTTTTCGTTTGTGCGACCCACGCGTTTTCGCTTCGACTACGTCAAACCTTTCCCGCAAGTCATCGTGGCCGATGGTCAGACCTTGTGGCTGTACGACGCCGATCTAGAGCAGGTCACCGCCCGCAAACAAGCCCAAACCTTGAGCAGCACGCCTGCCGCTTTGGTAGCCACCGCCGTGGATTTAGCCACCTTGCAAAAAGAGTTCAGCCTAGAAGCGCAAGCCGATGCCGACGGCTTGCAGTGGGTGCAGGCCACGCCCAAGAACCGCGAGAGCACGATTCAATCCGTGCGCATGGGCCTGCGTGTCGATGGCGCACAGGTGAGCTTGGTCAAGTTGGAAATCTTCGATGCCATGGGGCAACGCTCGGTGCTTAGTTTTGAGCGCTTCGAGGTGAACCCTGCCAACCTCGGCGCAGCGCAGTTCAACTTTGTGACGCCCAAAGGCGTGAGCGTCATTCGCCCTTAAAGATGCGCACGAGTCCTGCACAGGCCGCGTCCGTGTTGCAAGGCTTGCCCCCTTTGCTCAACGTCAACACGCGCTTGGTCGTGTTGGGCAGCTTCCCTGGTGTGGCCTCATTGCGCGCGCAGCAGTATTACGGCCACCCACAAAATCAATTTTGGAAAATCATGGGCACGCTGCTGTCGCCCCATGCGGCAGCGGTGTTGGCCATGCCCTATCCCGAGCGTGCGCAATGGCTGCTCAGCCAAGGCGTCGGCTTGTGGGATGTGTACGCCGCGTGTGAACGCGAGGGCAGCCTAGACGCCAACATTCAAAACGCGCAGCCCAACGATTTGCAAAGCCTGCGCACCCGCTGCCCCGCACTCGTGGCAATTGCGCACAACGGCGGTGAGAGCTTCAAACACGCCAAGCTCACCCGTGCGTTGGGCCTGCCGGTGCATCGCCTGCCATCGACCAGTCCTGCCCATGCCAGTTGGACCTTGGCGCGCAAGTTGGACGCTTGGCGTGAGGTGTTTCAATCCGTGCCCTGTCATGGCTCGGGCGCATGATGCCGGATGTGTTGAACACGCGAATCACGTCGTGTGTGCTTAATGGTGTATTGATTTGGTATTGAACGTTCTTCATTTAAATCGCCGCAATCAAATCAAGCTCAACGGTTGCACCTTTAGGAAGCTGCGCAACGCCAACGGATGTTCGTGTGTGTCGGCCCGCTTCTCCTAGTACTTGATACAAAACGTCAGAAGCCCCATTGGCAACTTCACTCTGTTGTGTGAAGTCGTGTGCTGAATGCACATACACCGTGATGCGTAGAACTTGCTTAATTCTTGAAAGACTTCCAAGCTGATTGCGTAGAAGTGCCAGCGCTCGTATGACGCAAATCTTGGCAGCGAGTTGTGCTTGTTGTAAGGTGACGTCTTGGCCGACTGCGCCAGTCACTACCACTTGGTCACCAATACGAGGAATTTGTCCACTTATATAGACCTCATGCCTGTGCTGAATCACCGGTGCGTAGTTACCTCCGATTTTGATTTCTTCGTTGAAATCAAAACCAAGCGCTTGGGCTTGGCTTTCAAATTCGTTGTCAGCGGTACTCAGCGTCATGGGGCGTCTCCTGTTGAGCTTGAGTTTATTAGGGGGCGAGGGGCTTAAGCCCTTCGCTACACTCCTAGTCTGTACAAATCAAAGCCTTTTTAAGCGTGTCCTCCACCCATATCCCCCTCGCCGAACGTCTGCGTCCACGCACGTTGGGTGAGGTCATTGGCCAGCAGCATTTGCTGGGCGAGGGCATGGCGCTGCGTGTGGCGTTTGAATCGGGTCAGCCACACAGCTGCATTTTGTGGGGCCCGCCCGGTGTGGGTAAAACCACCATCGCCCGTTTGATGGCCGATGCGTTTGATGCGCAGTTTTTGTCCATCAGCGCAGTGCTGGGGGGGGTGAAAGAAATTCGCGAATCGGTGGAGCAAGCCATCGCCGCACGCGATTCGCTGGACCCCAAACGCACCATCATGTTTGTGGACGAGGTGCATCGCTTCAACAAGAGTCAGCAAGATGCATTTTTGCCGCACGTCGAGTCGGGGCTGTTCACCTTCATTGGCGCGACCACCGAGAACCCCTCGTTCGAGGTGAACTCGGCGTTGTTGTCGCGGGCGGCGGTGTATGTGTTGCAGTCGTTGAACGCAGAAGACTTGGCGCAAATCATGGCGAAGGCACAAGCGATTGGTGCGGTGCCTGCGCTGGAAGACGCGGCTTTGCAGCGACTCGTCGCCTACGCCGATGGCGATGCACGTCGCTTGCTCAACACACTGGAGACTTTGTCGGTTGCTGCTAATCGCGAGAAGCTAGAAGAAATCAACGACACCTGGTTGTTGCGCGTCTTGGGCGAGCGCATGCGCCGCTATGACAAAGGCGGTGAACAGTTTTACGACACCATCAGTGCGCTGCACAAATCGGTGCGTGGCTCTGACCCCGATGCCGCTTTGTATTGGTTGGTGCGCATGCTCGATGGCGGGGCCGAGCCCAAATACATGGCGCGGCGTTTGATTCGCATGGCCGCGGAAGACATTGGCTTGGCCGACCCCCGCGCTTTGCGTTTGGCGCTCGATGCGGCCGAGGTGTACGAGCGCCTAGGCTCACCCGAAGGTGAACTGGCCTTGGCCGAGTGCGTGGTGTATTTGGCGGTGGCTCCGAAGTCCAACGCGGTTTACAAGGCCTACAACGAAGCCCGCGCCCTCATCAAAAAAGACGGTACGCGCCCCGTGCCCATGCACTTGCGCAATGCCCCAACGAAGATGATGAAAGATATGGACTGGGGCAAGGGCTACCGCTACGCGCACGACGAAGAAGACGGCTTTGCCGCTGGCGAAAACTACATGCCGCAAGGCCTAGAAGATACGAGTTTCTACCGTCCTGTCGAACGTGGCTTAGAGATCAAAATCGCCGACAAACTGCGCCACTTGCGCGACAAAAACAAACAAGCAGGCAAATAACACATGGACGTTTTGCTTCAACAGGTCATCAACGGTTTGGTGCTGGGCAGCATGTACGCGCTGGTGGCTTTGGGTTACACCATGGTCTACGGCATCATCAACCTTATTAACTTCGCGCATGGCGAGGTGTTGATGATGGGTGCTTTGTGCAGCTGGTCGGTGGTTGGTTTTTTGCAGCCGCTCATGCCCGACACACCGGGTTGGGTGTTGTTGATCATCTCGATGGTGTTGGCGTCGATGGTGGCTGCTGCGCTGAACTTCGCGATTGAAAAAATTGCTTACCGCCCGCTGCGCAATGCGCCTAAGCTGGCGCCGCTCATCACGGCGATTGGCATGTCTCTCTTGCTGCAAACACTGGCCATGATTGTGTGGAAGCCCAACTACAAACCATTTCCCGCGCTTTTGTCCACCACGCCATTTGAAATTGGCGAAGCCGTCATCACGCCCACGCAGTTGATGATCTTGGGCCTCACCGCCGTGGCCTTGGCCGTGTTGTCATGGTTGGTGAACCGTACCAAGCTGGGCCGCGCGATGCGTGCCACGGCCGAGAATCCGAAGGTGGCCAGCCTCATGGGCGTCAAGCCCGATGTGGTGATCTCGGCCACCTTCGTCATCGGCGCCGTGTTGGCCACGATTGCGGGTGTGATGTGGGCCATGAACTACGGCACCGCCCACCATGCCATGGGTTTCTTGCCTGGTCTCAAAGCCTTCACTGCGGCTGTGTTTGGTGGCATTGGTAACTTGGCCGGTGCGGTGGTGGGCGGCTTGCTGCTGGGCTTGATTGAGTCGATTGGCTCTGGCTACTTGGGTGAGCTCACCGGTGGTGTGTTGGGCAGCCACTACACCGACATCTTGGCGTTCATTGTGCTGATCCTCATGCTCACGCTGCGCCCCTCGGGCTTGTTGGGTGAGCGCGTGGCAGACAGGGCTTGAACCACATGCGACACACACTCTTTTCTAACCGTTGGCTCATGGCTGGCGCGTTGTTACTTTTGCCGTTGGTGCTGCAAAGCTTCGGCAATGCGTGGGTGCGCATCGCCGACATGTCGCTGCTCTACGTGTTGCTGGCCTTGGGGTTGAACATCGTGGTCGGCTACGCCGGTTTGCTCGACTTGGGCTACGTGGCTTTTTTTGCCCTTGGGGCCTACATGTTTGCCTTGTTGGCCTCGCCACATTTGACCGAAGTGTTCCCGTGGATTGCCGCCATGTTTCCCGATGGCTTGCACTTGAGCCTGTGGCTGGTGTTGCCCTTGGCTGCGGGCACAGCCGGCTTAGCGGGCGTGCTGCTGGGGGCACCTACGCTCAAGCTGCGTGGTGATTACTTGGCCATCGTCACCTTGGGTTTTGGCGAAATCATTCGTGTGTTTTTGAACAACTTAGACCACCCCATCAACATCACCAACGGGCCTCGGGGTTTGGGGCAGATTGATCCGGTCTCGGTCTTGGGCTATCCGCTGTCTAAGCGTTTGGATTTGGGTTTCATCGAGTTGCCTTCGGTCACCTTGTATTACTACCTGTTCCTCACGCTGGTGGTGGTGAGTGTGGTGATTTGCCATCGACTTGAGTACTCGCGCATTGGCCGTGCGTGGATGGCGATTCGCGAAGACGAAATTGCGGCCAAGGCCATGGGCCTGAACACGCGCAACTTGAAGCTCATGGCCTTTGGCATGGGCGCTTCGTTTGGTGGCGTGTCGGGTGCGATGTTTGCAGCTTTCCAAAGCTTTGTGTCGCCCGAGTCGTTCAGCCTCATGGAGTCGGTGATGATCGTGGCGATGGTGGTGCTCGGTGGCTTGGGCCACTTGCCCGGTGTGATTTTGGGCGCCGTGTTGCTGGCCGCATTGCCCGAGGTGCTGCGCTTTGTGGCGGGCCCCATCCAAGAGATGACAGATGGCCGACTCGACGCCGCCATCATGCGCCAGTTGTTGATTGCCTTGGCCATGGTCACCATCATGATTTGGAAGCCTCGTGGTTTGTGGCCTACACCAGAGCACGGCAAAAACCTCAACCCACAAGGCGGTGCGCGATGAGCACGCCTGAACTTGTATTGAACGTGGCTGGCATCTCCAAGCGTTTCGGTGGCTTGCAGGCTTTGACCGATGTGGGCATGCAAATTGAGCGCGGGCAGGTCTATGGCCTGATTGGCCCCAACGGCGCAGGTAAGACCACCTTCTTCAACGTCATCACGGGCCTGTACACGCCCGACAGCGGTAGCTTTGCGTTGGCCGGTACGCCTTATGAGCCGACGCAAGTGCACTTGGTCGCACAAGCGGGCATTGCCCGTACGTTTCAAAACATCCGTTTGTTTGCTGAGATGACCGCACTTGAAAACGTGATGGTGGGCCGCCACGTGCGCACCGGTTCGGGTTTGTTGGGGGCGATTTTCAGAACCGCCAAATTCAAAGCCGAGGAGCTGGCGATTGAACAGCGCGCACGCGAACTGTTGGACTACGTGGGCATTGCCAACTTGGCCGACTACAAAGCCCGCACCTTGAGCTACGGTGATCAACGTCGCCTAGAAATTGCCCGCGCCTTGGCAACGGACCCCAAACTTATCGCGCTGGATGAACCCGCTGCGGGCATGAACGCCACCGAGAAGGTTCAGCTGCGCGAGCTGATCGACAAAATCCGTCGCGACCACCGTACCGTGCTGTTGATTGAGCATGACGTGAAGCTGGTCATGGGCCTGTGTGACCGCGTGACTGTGCT
This sequence comes from Comamonadaceae bacterium, assembly GCA_947373245.1. GTDB lineage: Bacteria > Pseudomonadota > Gammaproteobacteria > Burkholderiales > Burkholderiaceae_C > Limnohabitans. The sequence continues at coordinate 10,916 of CANBWY010000045.1, read as the reverse complement.
GGACTATGGCAAGGTGATTGCCCAAGGTACACCCGCTGACGTGCAACGCGACCCGCAAGTGATTGAAGCCTATCTCGGCACGGGAGGGCATTGAGATGAAACACCACAACGCAGCCGTGCTGCTGAACGTCAAAGATGTGAAGGTCGGCTACGGTGGCATTCAAGCCGTCAAGGGCGTGAGCCTGGACGTGCGCGAGGGCGAGTTGGTGTCGCTCATTGGCTCCAACGGCGCAGGCAAAACCACCACCATGCAAGCCATCACCGGGCTTCTGACGTTGGGTGGTGGCAGCATTGAATTGGCTGGCCAAACGATTGCAGGCCTTGGTCCCTGGGATTTGGTGCAGCAGGGCCTGGCCATGGTGCCCGAAGGCCGCGGCGTGTTCACGCGCATGACCATCGTCGAGAACTTGCAAATGGGCGCCTACATCCGCAACGACAACGCAGCGATTGCCGAAGACATCGAACGCGTGTTCACCACCTTCCCTCGCCTCAAAGAACGACGCGACCAGCTAGCAGGCACGATGTCTGGCGGCGAGCAACAAATGCTGGCCATGGGCCGTGCATTGATGAGCCGACCCAAGGTGTTGTTGTTGGACGAACCTTCGATGGGTTTGTCACCGCTCATGGTGGATAAGATTTTTGAAGTGATCCAAGAGGTGTCCGCCCAAGGCGTGACGATTTTGTTGGTCGAGCAAAACGCCAGCCGTGCGTTGCAAATCGCCGACCGTGCTTTTGTGATGGAGTCTGGCTTGATCACCTTGAGTGGCGACGCGCGCGAGATGCTGCATGACCCCAAGGTGCGCGCGGCTTACTTGGGCGAGTGAATCGCAAGGCCAATTTGAGATGAGGGCTTAGCCCTCCATGATCCAAATCAACACTTGTTTGGCCACAAAGCCAATCATGCCAAAGGCGAGTACCAAAAACAGCACGAAGGTGCCGAACTTGCCCGCTTTGGATTCGCGGGCGAGCTGAAAAATAATAAACAGCATGTACAGCATGAAGCCGGCCACGCCAAAGGTTAGCCCGAAATGGGCAAATTGTTCTTCTGTCATAAAAATCAGTGCGCCGATGGGTCGTAGACGACCAAGTCCCGGTAAGCATGCCAACTGGCGTGGCCCAACATGGGAACCACGGCGAGCAGGCCCAAGAATGCAGAGCCAATGCCTAGCGCTGTGAACAAGCACAAAATGCCAGCCCAACACGCCATGGCAAAGGGGTTCAGGGCCACCACACGCCAACTCGTCAATACGGCTTGTTGCACGGTGAGTGTGGGGTGATCCATCAACAAAGGAATGGTGACCACGGTAGAGGCAAACATGGGCGCGGCAATGAGCGCGCTCATGATCACCCAAGCCTCAAAAAGTCCAAAGTGGGGTTGTAGTACCACCAAGCGGATGAAGTCGGAGGGGGTGTGGACGGTGGCAGGCAACATCCAGTGCACCAAACCAGCTGAACACACCAACCAGCCCCCACTGAACAAAGCTAAGAAAAATCCAAACTGAATGAGACGCTTGTCGCCACAGGTCCAAATGCGAAACGCATCGGCCAAAGTGGCTTCTTCGCCACGCTCCAAGCGACGGCTGATGTCGTATAAACCCATGGCGAGCAAGGGCGCCACGATCATGCAGGCCGAGAGCATGGCGGCAATCCACCAAAACTCGTGATGCGCAAACCAAAACAAGCCGCCTCCGATGACCGCGAGGATCAGGCCATGCGTCACGCCCGCAGTGGGGCAGCGCTCCATGTCCTGCCACGCCAGCGCGAGCCAGTGCATGGGTCTGAACATTTCGATGTCAATGGCTTTTAGATCGGGGTGGGGTGTGATGAGGTGCATGGGCTGGGTCTTAGTCTATGCGTGCGCCGGATCGCTTGATGATGGGCGCCCATTTGGTGGATTCGTCGTGGATCAATTTACCAAATTCTTCAGGGGTGCCACCCACAGGTTCTAGCCCCGCTGCTTTGAGGCGTTCTTTCACGGCGCTGTCATTGAGCGCCGCGTTCAGTGCGCTGTTGATGCGGTCCACCACGGCACGCGGTGTGCCTGCCGCGACCAAGACGCCGTTCCATGCGAGTGCTTCAAAACCTTTGAGTTCAGGCAAGCCACTTTCTGCCACCGTGGGCACATCGGGCAGCAAGGGGTAACGATGCAAGCTGGTGACCGCCAAATATTTCAAGCGCCCTTGCTTGACCTGTGGGGCGATGACTGTGGGTACCGAGGCGATGAATTGCGTCTCGCCCGCGAGCGTGGCCAGCATGGCGGGCGGGCTGCCATTGAACGGGATGTGCACGGCATAGGTGTTGGTGACGGCCTTGATGTATTCCATCGTCAGATGCGACGAGCTGCCGTTGCCGACCGACGCAAAGTTGTATTTGCCTGGTTGAGCCTTGAGCAAGGCCACCGCTTCTCGGATGGTGTTGGCAGGCAGCTGCACGTTGGCAGCAATGACGTTGGGCTGCGAGGTGGTGGTGATCACCGGCTGCAAGTCTTTCAACGGTTGGTAAGCCAGCTTTGGATACAGGTAAGGCGCAAACGACAAAGGCCCGTTGTAGGACATGACCCAGGTGTAGCCATCGGGCGCAGACTTGGCCACTTCGTTGGTGCCCAAGGTGCCACCTGCTTGTGGCTTGTTCTCAATCACGACCGGCTGGCCCAAGTTGTCTTTGAGGCGGTCTTGCATTGCGCGCGCAATCACATCGAGCGACGACCCCGCAGGTGCCACCACCACCCAGCGAATGGGTTTGCTGGGGAAGCTTTGTGCGTGCACTGGCGTGAGCCAGAACCCAAGGCTTATGAAAATTGGCAAGACCTGCCAGACAGGGCGGCGGCTTGGCGGTGTGGGGCGTTGCAGGTGGCTGCGCATGGTGAGTCCTTGGGGTGCCTGTCTTTGGGCTTAGGCTTTGTCAGCCGCAGAGGTGAACGAGTCTGCGTAGAACTCATCCGAGGGCAAGCCCGCTTGGGTGTAAGCGGCGCGGGCCGAGTCCACCACGATGGGGGCACCACAGGCGTAGACCTGATGGCCGCTCATGTCGGGTGTGTCTTGCAACACGGCGGCGTGCACAAAGCCCGTGCGCCCTGTCCAGTGGTCTTCGGGCTCTGCGTTGGAAATGACGGGCACGTAGGTGAGGTTAGGCATGGCGGCGACTTGGGCTTGCACCCAGTCATGCATGTACAAGTCAGCTGGGCGGCGGCCGCCCCAGTACAGGCTCACGGGGCGCGTGATGCCTTTGTGTTGCATGTGTTCCAAGATGGCCTTGATGGGCGCAAAGCCTGTGCCCGAAGCCAAGAACACCAAAGGTTTGTCTGAGTCTTCACGCAAGAAGAAGCTGCCTTGCGGGCCTTCGATGCGTTGAATTTCTTTTTCCTTCATCACCCCAAACACATGGTCGGTGAATTTGCCGCCAGGCATGTGGCGGATGTGCAGCTCAATCGAAGGTGCGCCTTCGACCAAGGTGTGTGGGGCATTGGCCATGGAGTAACTGCGGCGGTCGCCATCGCGCAACAAAAAGTCGATGTACTGGCCGGCGTGGAACTTCATCACGTCGTTGGCGGGCAGTTGCAGTTTGACGACCATCACGTCGTGCGATGCCTTGGTGAGCGAGATCACGCGCACAGGCATTTTCTTGATGGGGAACGCACCTTCTTCCACCACTTGGCGAGATTCCAGCACCACATCGCTGTGTGCGGTGGCGCAGCAGGTGAGCACAAAGCCGTTGGCGGCTTCTTCGGCGCTCAGGGCTTTTTCTTGGTGGGTGCCATGGGTGACGTCGCCAGAAATCTTTTTGCATTTGCAAGAACCACAAGCGCCGTCTTTGCAGCCATAGGGCAGACCAATGCCTTGGCGCAGGCCGGCGGCCAGCAAGGTTTCTTCAGAAGTGGCGGTGAATGCGCGGCCGCTGGGTTGGACCGTGATGTTGAAACTCATCTTTGGGTATCCTTGAACTTTTATAGGGTGTATTTTGCCTGTCCATCAATCCCCCCTTGGCGCACTGCCTTCTCGCTTCAAACGCGAACGATTGCTCATCATCGGTTGTGGCGATGTGGGGCAGCGCGTGGTGCGCGCGCAGCGCCATGTGCGGGTGCTGGCGCTCACCTCTAGCCCCGCCCGCGTGGCGGCCTTGCGTGCCCAAGGGGTGACGCCCATCGTGGGGAATTTGGATGCGCCCGCCAGCTTGCAACGCTTGGCAGGGTGGGCCACGCGGGTGTTGCACCTAGCGCCCCCGCCTTTGCAGGGCAATACCGACCCACGCACCTTGGCCCTCACCCGCATGTTGATGCGCCGCAGTGCCCCGCGCAGTGTGGTGTATGGCTCAACCAGCGGTGTGTATGGCGACTGTGCGGGCGAGTGGGTGGCTGAAAGCCGCCGTTTGAACCCCATCACGCCCAGAGCCCAGCGCCGGGTGGATGCGGAAGCACGCATGCGTTACTTCGGCCGTTTGCGATCGAGTGCCGTGCGCGTGAGTGTGTTGCGTATTCCCGGCATCTATGCGCCCGACCGCGAAGGCGGCACGCCACGTGAACGTTTGTTGCGCGGCACGCCTGTGCTGGCGCGCGCTGACGATGTGTTCACCAACCACATCCACGCCGATGACTTGGCGCGTGCGTGCCAGCTGGCACTGTGGCGCGGCCAGCCGCAACGCATGTACAACGTGAACGACGACAGCCAAATGTTGATGGGCGACTACTTCGACATGGCGGCGGGTCTGTACGGTCTAGCGCACCCGCCACGCATCAGCCGTGCACAAGCGCAAACCGAGCTGCCTGCGATGCAACTGAGCTTCATGCGTGAGTCACGTCGCATGGTGAACACGCGCATGAAGCGCGAGCTGCGCTTGCAGCTGCGCTACCCCGATACGCAAGCAGGCTTAGCCCCGGTCAATCAAACTTGATATTGCCAGCCTTGATGGCCTTGGCCCAGCTGGTCGTGTCGCGCTCCAAGAGCTTGGTGGTGTTCTCTGGCGTGAGGTAACGCACCTCCACGCCTGCTGCATCAGCACGCTGCTTGGTCTCGGGCAGTTCCATGCTGCGCTTCACATCGGCTGAGAGTTTTTGCACCACCTCTTTGGGTGTGCCGCTGGCCACGTACAAGGCCACCCACGACTCCAGCTCAAACCCGCTCAAACCCGCCTCGGCGACGGTGGGGACTTGGGGCAGTTGAGGGTGGCGCGTTTTGCCGGTCACTGCCAAAGCTTTGAGCTTGCCGTTGAGTACATGGCCCATCACCGATGGTGGTGTGGTGATGAACACCTGCACTTGGCCCGCCAACACGTCTTGAATGGCTTGGCCTGAACCTTTGTAAGGCACGTGCGTCATTTCAATGCCGGTTTGTTGCTTGAAAATTTCTGTACCAATGTGCGACACCGAGCCGTTGCCCTGCGAGGCGTAGTTCACCTTGCCCGGGTTTTGTTTGGCCCATGTGATGAACTCTTTGAGCGTGTTGGCGGGCACGGACGGGTGCACCGCAATCACGTTGGTGGCCACGGTGATGAGTCCCACGGGCGTGAGGTCTTTTAGCTCCCATGGCAGTTTGTCCATCAGGATGGGGTTGGCAATGTGATAGCCCGAATACGACACCAACACGGTATAGCCATCTTTGGCACTGTGTGCCACGTGCGAGTAAGCCAAGTTACCGCTGCCGCCTGGTTTGTTGTCTACGACGACGGATTGGCCGATGACGCGAGACAAAGGCTCGCTCACCAGGCGGGCCGAGGTGTCGACCAAACCGCCAGGTGGGTTAGGCACCACCAGCGTGATGGGCTTGCTGGGGTAGGTGTCTGCCTGTGCCGTCAAGGGCGCTAGGAAGCTGCCAGCGCCTAGCACGCTGGCCGTGATCAAGGCGGTGTTGAGGTAGCGACGCGTGAGGTGTTGCATGGTGTGTCTCCTGTTTGATTTTTATCGTTGGCCTGTGCGCACGGCATTAAAAATGCCTTGTGCTTCACGTGGCATGCAGCGCCAGTATTGCGGGCTGGCTTCGACGGTTCCGTGTAGCGCAGCAGCCGCTTCCCAGACCCAGCGGGGCTTGTAGAGAAAGGCGCGCGCCATGGCGATCAGGTCGGCATCGCCGCGCGCCAAGATGTCTTCGGCTTGTTGTGGTTCGGTGATCAGCCCCACTGTGATGGTGGGCATGTTTGTCTTTTGCTTCACCAGTTTGGCGAAAGGCACTTGATAGTCTGGGCCAAGGCTGATCTTTTGTTGGGCAGACACGCCGCCCGAGGAAATGTGCACAAAGTCTGCGCCCGCCATTTTTAAGCGCAGCGAGAAGTCAGCGGTTTCTTCGGGCGTCCAGCCGCCTTCGACCCAGTCGCTGGCAGAGATGCGCATGCCCAGCGCGCCTTTGAACACAGCACGCACCGCTTGAAAAACTTCCATCGGAAAGCGGGTGCGGTTATCAAAATTACCACCGTACGTGTCTGTGCGCTGGTTGGCCAGAGGTGACAAAAACTGATGCAACAAATAACCATGCGCTGCATGCAGTTCAATGGCGTCAATGCCCATGGCGTCGGCGCGTTCTGCGGCTTTGACGAAGGCGTGTTGAATGTCTTCTAAGCCTTTGGCGTCGATTTCATGCGGCGCTTCTTCTTGCGCCAAATGCGCAATGGCAGAGGGCGCTTTGGTTTCCCAGCCGCCCTGCGCTGGCGTGAGGAGTTGGCCACCTTGCCAAGGCGCAGCACTGGACGCTTTGCGTCCGGCATGCGACAACTGAATACAGACGGGCACCCGGGGCGCCAATTGTCGTGCGCGCCCTAGTTTGTCACTCAAGGCTGCCGCCGTGGTCTCGTCCCACAAGCCCAAACACATGGGTGTGATGCGACCGCGCGAGGTGACAGCGGTGGCTTCGATGATGAACATGGAGGCACCGCTGTTGAGCAAATTGCCCCAGTGCATCAAATGCCAGTCGGTGGCTTGGCCGTTGTCGGCTGCGTATTGGCACATGGGCGCGACGATGGCGCGATTGGCCAAAGTGAGTGGGCCGCGTGGCGACGTGAGGGTGAATTCAGAAAAAAGGTGACTCAAGGAAGCTCCAAAAACAAAAAAACCTGCGATTGAGGCAGGCTGCATCCTAGTCATAGAAGTCCCGCATGCATGGCATGTGGGCGACAAGCGGTTTAGTCCAGTTCGAAATCGAAGTCTTCGGGATTGCCTTTGTCCAACTTGGCATTTTTTTTCAGCACGTTGTCTTCAAAGTTGGTCAGGCGGTCGTTGAGCGCATCCACGTTGTGCTTGATACCGGCGAGGCGACCATGAAACGCATCATTGATTTGTTCGCGTTTGAGCTTGGCTTGTTGCAGCTGTTCTGCCTTCGTCAAAGGGGGGCGTTGCGCCGCAGCCGGGTTGCGCTTGGCCGTATTTGAGGCGGTTGACTCAGCAGGCGGTTGCGTCGTGTTGCCGGTGTGTGTGTCCGTCGGGAAGTCTACTTTTTTGCGCTCAACGTCACCGGAGGGCAGCGGCTCGAAATGCGATTCAATGTTGTCATTGCCCACGCCTTGGCGGTTTGGACCAGCAGGTGCATCTTGCGGCGCTGCTTGACGGTTGAGCGAGGGCGCCTCAGCACCGATGGCTTGGTTGTTGGGGGTTATGCCCGGGCCTTGTGGGATGGGCTGGCGGTTGTTGGCAAAACTATCTTGTTCTAATATTTGCTTGTTATCTTGCGCAGCCAGCAGTGCCAATTTTTGTTCGTTGGGGCCAATCGCATTGGCTGAGATGCCTTGTTGGTTTTTGGCATCCCCCTCTTGGCCAACTGATTGGCGATTGGCCGCCACATCGTCTTTGGGCAGTGCTTGCAAGTTGGCGGATGCGGCTGGCCCCTTGTCGAGGCCTTGGCGGTTGATACCCAGTGAGTCTTGCGCAATGGTTTGGGTATTGGCCGCGAACGCCTTGCCGCCACCAACGCTTTGTTGGTTTGCTGCCATCACATCTGTTGAGATGTTTTGTACGTTGGGTGCAACGCCTTTGCCATTACCTACGGACTGGATGTTGTCTTGAATTTTGTCTGTGCCAACTTTTTGCTGGTTGGCTTCGAGAACATCTGTAGCAACGTTTTGGACGTTGGGTTTGGCGGCGCCTTCCTTGGCAAGGCTTGCGCGATTGGCGGCCACTTGGCTAGCGGCTAATTTTTGAATGTTCGCATTTTGCGAGTCATTATCTGATGCGATGTGCTCTGTGTGTTCCGCCAGCGCAGCAGCCAGCGCTTTTTCTGCTTCTACAGCTGCTAGTGCTTTTTCTTCGAACGCGCGTCTACGTGCTTCTGTCTCTTCTGCATGAGACGTTACGACGTTTTTTGGATTTTTGGCGTTGCCCGTGTGCTCGGAAACCGAAACATGGTGCTCAGTGCCACTTCTGACTATGTTGGAAAAGTCGTCGTCATTCATAAGGGCTGAAGGCGTCGCTATCGAGTCAGGACGGTATAGAAGTACCGATGGTGCCCGGGGCCGGAATCGAACCGGCACGCCTCGCGGCGGGGGATTTTGAGTCCCCTGCGTCTACCAATTTCACCACCCGGGCACGGGAGAGAAGACCGATATTATGACACAAATTTTGCGGCGTACTGGCCTGTTGTGAAAAAACTTGGGTCATGGTGGTGGGCGGGCTTGAGGTGGGGTTGGGTTAGGCAGCGATTGGGACAGTACGAGACCGTTTGGGGTTCATGCTTGTCAGTTGTATCGGCGCGAGGACGTGGAACTTTTGCTTCGCAGACCTTAGCTGGGTGAAAGTTGAGCGGGGTTTGGCACGAATTAGATGTTCCATCTGTGGCTTTTTGTTTGCACATCACGCTGCAGTCAAAAAATGAATACTAATTAATTGAATGAGGGCTTGTTCGTCTACTATTGAGAAAAGTTCCAACACTGAGATTTGATATGCCTCGTAGATCATCCAAGAAACACATTAATTGGTTTGTAGAAGCACGACCACGGTATTCATCACTTGCAAACATAGTTGCAGCAACAGTCAGGACATTGTTGCAAAACGAAAAAATTGATGTGATAGATGTGACGCACAGAGCAAAAACGGTAGCCAGTTTTGGTGAAAAAATAGGACGCAAACGCTACAGAGATCCTCAAAAAGAAATGACGGATTTGGCTGGGATTCGAATCATTACTTTGATTGAACGTGACATTGAACGAGTCTCAAAAATCATCAATGAATCTTTTAATGTTCATGCTGATTCAACCGTAGACAAATCCGACGATCTTGGCTCTGATAAATTTGGATATCGATCGGTTCATTTTGTTTGCGACATAGGAGAAGCTCGTGGGTCATTGCCGGAGTTTTCTCCTTATGCCCAAATGTCTTTCGAGATACAAGTGCGTACAGCTTTGCAGCATGCATGGGCTGAAATTGAACACGACCGTAGTTACAAGTTCTCTGGCGAGCTACCCTCTAAACTTAAAAGACGCTTCCACCTAATTGCAGGTCTATTAGAGTTGGCAGACAGAGAATTTAGCTCGTTAACGGAAGAGTTGGAAAGCTACACAGATGATGTGCATGCTAAGACTGGTGCAGGAAATTTTGAGATTGAACTTAACTCAACTAGTGCGTTAGAGTTTTTAAAGATTACGTTGTCCAAGCACAAGACAGATCTGCAAGTCAGAGTCAATAAGCTTGATCAAGATGACATTGCTGAACTTAGAAGATTTGGCGTTGACACCGTTTCGAAATTTGCTGCACTGATTAATGAAGAGTTTATTAATGCTGTGGGAGGACTAGAAACTACAGCGATTGGATTTGTTCGTGATGCAATGATCTACGAAGATATAGATCGTTATTTTGAATTGGCATGGCAGGATGCTTGGCACGGCTGGGATCAAGACTCTCAAGAATTTGTTCAAAAGAAATACGGGAATGAAAAAGTTAAAGAAGTTATTGAGAAATATTCGTTAGATGTAATTTTTTCTGATGATTTCGATAGTGAGTCGTTTGACTACGAACCAGAAGGTCCCACCCATGATTAATGCTGGCATTCCCCCAAACCTGTAGACACTTTTCATTGCGCAGTTTGACGTTGCCGCTCGAACTCATGGGGGCTGAGTTGATCGAGATGCTTGTGGCGTCGAACTCGATTGTAGAAACCCTCGATGTAATCGAAGATTTCTGACTTGGCTTCAGCCCGGGTTTGGTAAATCCGCTTCTTGATTTGCTCGCTCTTCAAGTTACCGAAGAACGACTCAGCCACTGCGTTATCCCAACAGTTGCCCCGACGACTCATGCTCGGGCTCAATCGGTTGTCTTTGCACCAGCGGTTGAACTCATCGCTGCCAAATTGGCTGCCCTGATCCGAATGGATGATCACCGACTCTTTGGGCCTTCTGCGCCACACCGCCATCGTCAGAGCATCCAGCACCAAGCTCGTTTGCATACTTTTTCCCATGCTCCAGCCCACCACTGCACGCGAGTGCAAATCAAGCACCACTGCCAAATACAACCAGCCTTCAAGTGTGCGGATGTACGTGATATCCGTCACCCAAGCGTGGTCAGGCTCATCGTGCTGGAACTGTCGCTGCAATTGGTTTGGCGCCACAAGGGCTGGCTTGCCCACTTTGTATCTAGGACGTTTGTAGCCGCGTACTGACTTGATCTGGGCGGCGCGCATGAGCCTCGCTACACGGTTTTCACCGCAAGCCACGCCAGCTTCCCGCAGGTCACAGAAGATGCGCGGGCTGCCGTAGATGCCCATGCTCTGGTCGTAGAACTCACGGATCTTCAAGGTCAACGCCTCGTTGGCCTTGGCCCTTGGCGACAGCGGTTCATGCAGCCAAGCGTAGTAGCCACTGCGGTGAACTTTGAGAACACGGCACATGCTGGTGAGGCGGAATTCGGTTCGGTGCGCTTGGATGAACGCGTACTTCACCCGGACTGCTTGGCAAAGTACGCGGCGGCCTTTTTTAAGATGTCGCGCTCCTCGGTAGTGCGTCTTAGCTCA
>CANBWY010000044.1 GCA_947373245.1 Comamonadaceae bacterium | reverse complement strand
TCGATTTGGTGTTCGATTTGGAAGCGGCTGAACAGCGGGGTTTCGTCGCTGTAGCGCTTCACGCGAGCGGCGTGCTCAGGCATGACGTGGGCCATGAACTGATGCGCTTGCTCATAGATGTCATCGGTGTCGATCAAGATGTCGCCGATGTCATGGTTGAAGTAGTCGCGGATGGCGCGGATGACCAAGCTGGATTCTTGGTAAATCAAGAAGGCGCCTTTGGTGCCTGTGGCGCCGTCGATGGCGGTCCACAGCTTGAGCAAGTAGTTCAAGTCCCATTGCAACTCAGGGGCGCTGCGGCCAATGCCAGCGGTGCGCGCGATGATGGACATGCCTTTGGGGTATTCCAATTGGTCCATGGCTTCTTTGAGCTCTGCGCGGTCATCACCCTCGATGCGGCGGCTGACGCCACCCCCCCGTGGGTTGTTGGGCATGAGCACCACATAGCGACCGGCCAAGCTGACGAAGGTGGTCAGGGCTGCGCCCTTGTTGCCACGCTCTTCTTTTTCCACTTGAACCAACAGCTCTTGGCCTTCTTTGATGACGTCTTGGATGCGCGCTTGGCTCACCGACACGCCGGGCGTGAAGTACTGTTTGGAGATTTCTTTGAACGGCAAGAAACCATGGCGGTCTTCGCCGTAGTCCACAAAGCAAGCTTCGAGCGAGGGCTCGACGCGTGTCACCACGGCTTTGTAAATGTTGCCTTTGCGCTGTTCGCGGCCTTCGATTTCAATTTCATAGTCGAGCAGTTTTTGGCCGTCAACAATGGCCAGGCGGCGTTCTTCCGACTGGGTAGCATTAATAAGCATCCGTTTCATGATGCGGTTCCTTCACGTTTTCAAATCATCACAGGCCCAAGAGGGGCCAACGATGCCTGAGAGGACGTCAGAGAACGAAGGGAATTGCCGCTGAGACCGTCGCCGTCGCGCTAATCAAGTTTGAGATTAGCGCAGGGGACAGTGGTTGGGCGCGTGGATAAGGGCAAGAAGTTGTGGTTGTCCTGTGGTCGAGTGCGTGGCTTTGTGAGCCGGTGCAGGGGAGACAGGGCTGGTCCAGCGGGCATGGGTGTGAGGCGCAACACGGCAGACAGACGGTGGCAAAAGCCACTCTGTGCAGAGTTCCATCAACATCATCATTGCCACAACCATGGGTTTGCTTCTCGCAGTCATCCGTCGTGGAGGCTTTTAAAAAGAGCCTCCACAACTTGGGGTATTCCGTTTCGGTGTTTTCTGAGCGTCGGCTCAACTTTTGGGGCGAGTGCCACTCAGTCTCTTGGGTACTGGGTCTGCGTCTCGGGCACAAAAGGGGCATCGACCTTACCGCGTTCGTCAGTCCATGATCTAATCTGTGTTAAATCAAGGACTTAGAGCAAAACGCTGGTGAATCACATTATAGGGGCTTTGGCCCCAACCCCTACCCCCTCGGTGAAAACACTGACCGTCGACGAAGATTCGGCCGGTCAACGCCTCGACAATTTCCTCATGCGCCACCTCAAAGGTGTGCCCAAAACCCACGTGTACCGCATCATTCGCTCCGGCGAGGTGCGGGTCAACAAAGGCCGTGCCTCCGCCGATCAGCGGGTGGAGGCGGGCGATGTGGTGCGTTTGCCGCCTGTGCGTATCTCGGCCCAAGTGCAGGCCAAGGCCGATGCACCGGCGCCTGCCCGTGAATTTCCCGTCCTGATGGAGGACGAGGCCATGATGGCCATCGACAAACCCGCAGGCGTCGCCGTGCATGGTGGCAGCGGGGTGAGTTTTGGGGTGATCGAGCAATTGCGTCGCGCCCGGCCCGCCTCGACCCATTTAGAACTGGTGCACCGCCTAGACCGCGAAACCTCGGGCGTGCTGCTGGTGGCCAAAAAGCGCAGTGCACTGAAAAATCTGCAAGACCAGTTCCGCGACCGTGAAACTGGCAAGACCTATTTGGCCTTGGTGCTGGGCTTGTGGCCGTCCAACAAAAAGGTGATTGATTCACCTTTGTTCAAGTACACAGTAGAGAACGGGGTGGGCGAGGGCGAACGCCGCGTCAAAGTGGTTGGCAAAGACGACCCGAACGGCATGCGCTCCATCACGCTGGTTCGCGTAGCGCGCACGGTTGGCCCTTACACCTTGCTGGAAGTGACCATCAAGACTGGCCGTACCCATCAAATTCGCGTGCACTTGGCCAGCCAAGGCCACCCGATCGCGGGCGACGACAAATACGGCGATTTCGAGCAGAACAAAATCTTGCAAAAGCTGGGCCTCAAGCGCATGTTCTTGCATGCGTGGCAGCTCAAGTTCCAACATCCGCAAAGCGGGCGATTGGTCACCTTGCAAGCGCCGTTGCCGCCTGAGTTGAAAAACTTTGTCGACTCGGTGCAGCCACCCATCATTCAACCCCACCTCGACGTTTAAGCCATGCGCCCACGCCAGTTTGATTTGATTGCCTTCGATTGGGACGGCACCCTGTTTGACTCCACCCAAATCATCACCCGTTGCATTCAGTCAGCGGTGGTGGATGTGGGCGGGGCCAAGCCCACGGACGAGGCGGCGTCCTACGTGATTGGCATGGCGCTCATGCAAGCTTTGGCGCATGCCGCGCCTGATGTGCCGGAAGATAAATACGCTTTATTAGGTGAGCGTTACCGCTTTCATTACATGCAGCATGCCAACGACATTGCTTTGTTTGACGGCGTGTTGCCTTTGTTGGCCGCTTTGCGTGAACGTCACCACTGGCTGACCGTGGCCACAGGCAAAAGCCGCCGTGGCTTAGATGAGGCCTTGTACACGTCTGAGTTGAAAGGTGTGTTTGATGGCTCTCGCACCGCAGACGAAACCGTTGGCAAGCCCCATCCGCGCATGCTGCACGAGCTGATGCGCGAGTTTGGCGTGGACCCCGAACGCACCTTGATGATTGGTGACACCACGCACGACTTGCAAATGGCCGTGAACGCAGGTTGCGCCAGTGTGGGCGTGAGTTACGGTGCACACGACCACGGGCAGTTTGAGCCCCTCAATCCACGTTTCATTGCGCACTCTGTGAAGGAGTTGCACGACTGGTTGTTGGCCCATGCTTGACGCTGTCACGCCCAACGCACTGCCTTTGTGCAACAGCAGCGATTTGGCCGAAAGCGGCCGCGCTGTGCCGTTTGATGTGGTCTACGCGGGCCAAACCTGCCGCGCGTTTGCCATTCGTTTTGAGGGCCGGCCGCACGCCTATCTGAACCGTTGCACCCATGTGGCCATGGAGATGGACTACCAGCCCGACCAGTTTTTTGATGCCTCAGGCCGCTGGCTGCTGTGCGCTACCCACGGCGCCGAATACGCGCCCGACACCGGCGCATGCGCAGGCGGCCCGTGCCGCGGCGGCTTGGTCAAAATTGAGCTGACCGAGGCCGATGGCGTGGTGCACTGGCATACTGCGTACAACTTGAAGCCTTTTGAATTTTTAGATTAATTTGTGAAAACCTACCAATATGTCTGAACCTCACGTAAATCCTGAAAATCCCAGCCACAAGACGGTGTGGGAACGCGACACCTTGGAGCGTTTGGCGTTTGCCACGCTGGCTGAGCAGCGCGCAAGCCGGCGCTGGCGCATTTTTTTCCGCATGGCGTGGTTTGCGCTTGCGGTGGTCGTGGTGTGGACGGGTTTGCACAAAGGCGGTATGGGCGGCAGCAACCCCAGCCAGCCGCACACCGCTGTGGTGGCCATCAAAGGTGAAATCTCCGATGGGGCTGATGCCAGCGCCGAGTGGGTGGTGGCGGCTTTGCGCACGGCGTTTGAAGACGAGGGCTCGCAAGCCATCGTGTTGCAAATCAATTCACCTGGCGGCAGCCCTGTGCAAGCCGGCATCATCAATGACGAAATTCGTCGGTTGAAAGAAAAGCACAAGAAGCCGGTGTACGCCGTAGTCGAAGAGTCGTGCGCTTCAGCCGCGTATTACATCGCCGTGGCCGCTGACGAAATTTACGTCGACAAGGCCAGCATCGTGGGCAGCATTGGCGTGCTGATGGACGGTTTTGGTTTCACCGGTTTGATGGACAAACTCGGCGTAGAGCGCCGCTTGATGACGGCTGGCGTGAACAAAGGGTTCTTAGACCCGTTCAGTCCCCAAACGAAGCCCCAACGCGAGCACGCACAAACCTTGTTGAACCAAATTCACCAACAGTTCATCCAAGCGGTGCGTGACGGTCGCGGTAAGCGCTTGAAAGAAACGCCTGAGTTGTTCAGCGGTTTGTTTTGGAGTGGCGAGCAAGCGATTGATTTGGGACTCGCCGATGGCTTGGGCAACCTCGATTACGTGGCGCGCGAAATTGTGAAAGCCGAAGACATCATTGACTACACCCGCCACGACAACGTGGCTGAGCGTTTGGCTAAGCGCTTTGGTGCTGCCATTGGTGAAGGTGCCGTGCATGCGCTGCAGACCATGCCTGCGGTGCGTTAACCCCGGCCCCCTTTATTTGCCAATCAAAAACACGGTTGGCTCACCAGAAATTTGAGCCTTGCCCGCACTGCGCCACGCTTGCACGGTTTTGCAGTGCACTTGCATGCTGGCCATGGTCAAGCCGCTGGCGCGGGCCAAACGGGTGTTGCCTTGCAGGCCATTGACCAAGGCCTCCCACAGCGCTTGGTTTCGGTAGGGCGTTTCAATAAACATCTGAGTTTGGCCATGTTTGGCGGCGAGGTTTTCTAGCTCGCGCAAACGCTGGGTACGCGCAGCGCCGTCTTGCGGTAAGTAACCCACAAACGCAAAGTTTTGGCCATTCAAACCACTCGCGGCCAAAGCCAGCAGCAGTGATACGGGCCCCACCAGTGGCACCACACGAATACCCAGCTCATGTGCCGCCCGCACCACGGATGAGCCGGGGTCTGCCACCGCAGGCATGCCCGCTTCGCTGACCAAGCCCACGTCATGGCCCGCCAAGGCGGTTTTGAGCAAAGGCTTGGCGTCAAACTCACCCGTGTGGTCGCCTTTTTTATGCACCTCGCGGGGTAGCTCGGTGATGGTGTTTTCTTGAATGGTTTTCGTCAGCGGCACATGGGCGTCCACGCGCTTCAAAAAGGCACGGGTGCTCTTCGCGTTTTCCGTGATCCAGTGTGTGACGCCAGCGGCCACGCGCAAGGTTTCTTGCGGCAGCACATCGGTGATGGGGGCTTGGGTGTCGCAGCCAAAGTCCAGCGGCGTGGGGATGAGGTAGAGCGTGCCTTTGCTAAGCGTGTTGTTCATGGCTTCATCGCTCCTAGCAAGTCAATGCCTGCCGCGCGTAATAGGCGGGCGGTACGAATCATGGGCAGGCCAATGAGGGCGGTGGGGTCGTCGTTGTCGATGGCGTCGAGCAGGGCAATGCCTAGGCCTTCGCTTTTGGCGCTGCCCGCGCAGTCGTAGGGTTCTTCGGCGCGCAAATAGGCTTCGATTTCGGCGTCGCTCAAGTCGCGAAAGCGCACCTTGATTTGCGCAAGTTCGGTCTGCTCAAACCGCGTGGCTTGGCACACCACCGACACGGCGGTTTGAAACACCACGGTTTGTCCGCGCATGCGTTGCAACTGCAGCACAGCGCGTTCGTGGTTGCCGGGCTTGCCCAAGGGTTCGCCATGTAAATCAGCCACTTGGTCAGAGCCAATCACCACAGCGTTGGGGTGCTGGGCGGCGACAGCGTTGGCTTTGGCCAAGGCGAGGCGACAGGCCAACGCTTGCGGGGTTTCGCAGGGTAAGGGCGTTTCGTCCACCTCAGGGCTGACGACATCAAAAGGCACGCGCAAACGCTCAAGCAGCGCGCGGCGGTAACGGGAAGTAGAGCCCAAAATCAGGGCGGGTTGGGGCGTAGACATGGGTGGATTCTCTTACACTGACCACATGCAACAACCTAAGAACCTTCACAGCCTCGATGTCAAAGCCTTTGCCAAAGCGCAAATGCATTTGGAGGGCGAGACCCCAGTGGCAGAGCTCAAACGTTTGGCCGAAGACTGTAGCGGCGACGTGACGGGCCATGTGTCATGGTCAGCGCAAGGCGCGATTGACCCGGAACAACGCGGTAAAGACGATGCTTGGTTGCACTTGGAGGCCAAAGCCACCGTGCCCCTGACCTGCCAGCGTTGTCTGCATCCCGTGCCCGTGGAGTTGCTGATTGAGCAAGATTTTCGCTTTGTGGCCGATGAAGCCACGGCCCTGGCCGAAGACGATGCGTCCGAAGAAGACCTGTTGGTTTTGGAAGACAGCTTCGATTTGATGGGCTTGATAGAGGATGAGCTGCTGATGAGCATGCCCTTGGTGCCCATGCACCCGACCTGTTTGAGTGAGCAGGTGCCAACTTCGCCGGAAGAAGAGGCAGCCCTGACTGAGGTCAAACCCAATCCGTTTGCCGTGCTTGCCTCGCTCAAAACGCGCAAGTCGTAAAAACCTACGAGTTGGGCTATACTCTAAGGCTTCGTGTCACGCTGACCCCGGTTGGTATGTGGCCCAATGATCAACCACATTTAGTTCCAGGAGCCGATCATGGCTGTTCAGCAAAATAAAAAATCTCCTTCCAAGCGCGGTATGCACAATTCGCACACAGCGTTGACTGCTCCCGGCACAGCCGTTGAGCCAACGACAGGTGAAATTCACTTGCGTCACCACATTAGCCCCACAGGTTTTTACCGTGGTCGCAAAGTGTTGAAGACCAAGTCTGAAGCTTAATTACTTCATTCTTCACTGGCCCGTGGCTGTCTTAGGCGCCTCGGGCTTTTGTTTTTTTGACGAGAAGAAACCTGCATGACTACGCTTGCTGTTGATTGCATGGGTGGCGACCATGGACCGCGCGTCACATTAGCGGCCTGTCGCCGTTTCTTGGACACGCACCCAGATGCCAAGCTCTTGCTGGTGGGTTTGCCCGATGCGTTGTCGTCTTTCTCCCATCCCCGTGCTCAAGTTGTCGCTGCCTCTGAAGTGGTGGCGATGGATGATCCCATCGAAATTGCCTTACGCCGTAAAAAGGATTCGTCCATGCGCGTGGCGATTGAGCAAGTTAAGAGCGGCGCCGCCCAAGCGGTGGTATCTGCTGGCAACACGGGCGCTTTGATGGCGATCGCACGCTATCTCCTTAAAACGATCGATGGCATTGATCGCCCGGCCATTGCTGGGCGCATGCCTGACTTCAAAGGTGGCGGCACCACTATGCTGGACTTGGGGGCCAACGTCGATTGCACACCTCAGCATTTGTTGCAATTCGCCGTGATGGGCTCGGCCTTGGTGTCGGTGCTTGACAATATTGAAAGCCCCACGGTGGGGTTGTTGAATATTGGTGAAGAAGACATCAAAGGCAATGAAATTATCAAAAAAACTGGTGAATTGTTGCGAACAGCTGCCAACTCCGGTGATTTGAATTTTTACGGCAACGTCGAAGGCAATGATATTTACCAGGGCACCGTCAACCTGATAGTGTGTGATGGCTTTGTGGGCAATGTAGCCTTGAAGGCCAGCGAAGGCTTGGCCAATAAAATCAGCGAAACGCTTAAAAATTCGTTTACGCACAACATCTTCACGAAAATTACTGGTATTTTTGCTTATCCTGTTTTATCAGACTTTAAAAACAGGGTAGATCATCGCCACTACAACGGCGCTGCATTGTTGGGGTTGAATGGCATCGTTTTCAAGAGCCACGGCTCCGCAGATGATGTGGCCTTTGGTACTGCTTTGAACCGCGCGTATGATGCGGCACACCATAACTTGCTCGAACGTGTACGGACGCGCATTGCCCATGCGGCTCCCTTATTAGCCCTAGGACAAGCGTCAGACGTCGCGGCCTGAGCCACCTGATTCATGACCCTTTTCTCCCGCATCGCCGGTACTGGAAGTTTTCTCCCGCCCCGCCGGTTGACCAACGCAGACTTGGTCGCGGAACTTGCCACACAAGGTGTGGAAAGCTCTGACGAATGGATTGTTGAGCGCACAGGCATCCGTGCGCGCCACTTTGCCGCAGACGATATGTACAGCAGCGACTTGGCCTTTGAGGCTTGTAAACAAGCTTTAGATGCGGCAGGCCGTCGTCCTCAAGACATTGACCTCATTATTGTGGCCACGTCCACGCCAGACATGGTGTTCCCCTCAACCGCCTGCATCTTGCAGCACAAGTTGGCTCAGTTAGATGAAGAGGCTGCTGGTATTGCTGGCGCGCCCGCATTTGACGTGCAAGCGGTGTGTAGCGGCTTTATTTACGCGCTGACCGTGGCAGACGCCATGATTCGTGCAGGCTCGGCCAAGCGTGCTTTGGTGGTGGGCTCCGAAATCTTTTCGCGTCTGCTTGATTTCCAAGACCGCACCACCTGCGTGTTGTTTGGCGATGGCGCAGGCGCTGTGGTGTTGGAAGCGTCTGAGACGCCTGGTATCTTGGCGACAGACATCCACGCGGATGGCAAACATGTGGGCATCTTGTGCGTGCCTGGCCATGTACGCAACGGTCAAATTTTGGGCGACCCTGTGCTCAAGATGGACGGCCAAGCTGTGTTCAAGCTGGCCGTGGGCTTGCTTGAAGGCGCGGCGCGTACCGTGCTCAATAAAGCAGGTTTGACAGAGGGCGATATTGATTGGCTGGTTCCGCATCAGGCCAACATCCGCATCATTCAAAGCACCGCCAAAAAGCTGAAATTGCCGATGGACAAGGTTGTTTTGACCGTTCAAGATCATGGCAATACCTCGGCTGCCTCTATTCCGTTGGCGCTTGACGCTGCGGTGCGCAGCGGCCAAGTGCAAAAAGGCCAGACCGTCATGCTCGAAGGCGTGGGCGGTGGCTTTACTTGGGGCGCGGTGCTCTTCAAGCTGTAAGTCTGCACAAGACTTGGTGTGACAAACTTTCCGAATAGGTTATGACTTCATTTGCTTTTGTATTTCCAGGTCAAGGCTCTCAATCCGTCGGCATGCTCGACGCATGGGGCAACAACCCTGTGGTCGCTCAAACTTTGGCCGAGGCATCTGATGCTATGGGCGAAGACATGGCCAAGCTCATCCACGAGGGCCCCAAAGAGGCGTTGGCCATGACCACCAATACCCAACCCGTCATGTTAGTGGCTGCTGTGGCTGCCTACCGCGTCTGGTTGGCCGAAGGTGGCGCAATGCCCTCTGTGGTGGCCGGTCATTCTTTGGGCGAATACTCAGCTTTAGTGGCTGCTGGCGTGCTGACGCTGGCTCAAGCCGCGCCGCTGGTACGCTTTCGCGCCCAAGCTATGCAAGAAGCCGTGCCCGTAGGCGCAGGCGCAATGGCTGCTATTTTGGGGATGTCCGCTGCGCAAGTGATCGTGGGCTGTGCCGAAGCGCAAGCCACCTTTGGCCCGGGCTCTGCCGAAGTGGTGGAAGCCGTGAACTTCAATGATCCTGGACAAACTGTGATTGCTGGCAGCAAAGCCGCCGTGGAAAAAGCGTGCGAAGTGCTCAAAGCCAACGGTGCCAAACGCGCTTTGTCTTTGCCCGTGTCTGCGCCTTTTCATTCCAGCTTGATGAAGCCTGCCGCCGAGCGCTTGAAAGAAAAACTCGCCGCGACAAGTTTTGCTGCGGCACAAATTCCTGTGTTGAACAACATCGACGTGGCCATTGAAACCGATGCAGACCGCATCCGCGACGCGCTGTACCGTCAAGCCTTTGGCCCTGTGCGTTGGGTCGAATGTGTGGCCGCTATCAAGGCACGCGGCGTGACCACCTTGGTCGAGTGCGGCCCAGGCAAGGTCTTGGCTGGCATGGCCAAGCGCATTGATACAGATTTAACTGGCTTACCTTTGTTTGATCCGGCCACTTTGGCCGACGTGAAAACAGCATTGGCCTAATCGAGAAGGACATGAGATATGAGCGATAACAAACAACACATTGCCTTGGTGACTGGCGCTTCGCGTGGCATCGGTGCTGCCATTGCCCAAGAGTTGGCCCAACAAGGTTACTTGGTCATCGGTACGGCTACGTCGGATGACGGTGCCGCCAAAATTACCCAAGCTTTGTCTGCCCACGCAGGCTGTCGCGGTGCGAACCTCGATGTGAACGATGGTGCCGCCATTGAAGTTTTGGTGGATCAAATCATGGGTGAGCACGGCGCCTTGCACGTGTTGGTCAACAACGCGGGCATCACCCGCGACACCTTGGCCATGCGCATGAAGGATGGCGACTGGGATGCGGTGCTTGACACCAACCTCAAGGCCGTGTTCCGCGTGTCGCGTGCCGTGATTCGCCCCATGATGAAACAGCGCTACGGTCGCATCATCAACATCACCAGCGTGGTGGGGGCCTCTGGCAATCCCGGGCAAGCCAACTATGCAGCGGCCAAAGCCGGCGTGGCCGGCATGACGCGCGCTTTGGCGCGTGAATTGGGCAGCCGTGGCATCACGGTCAACTGCGTGGCGCCTGGCTTTATCGAAACCGACATGACGGCCTCATTGCCCGAAGAGCAACAAAAAGCCTTGCTGAGCCAAATTCCGTTGGGCCATCTTGGCAAACCTGCCGATATTGCACACGCCGTGGCTTATTTGGCGGGCACCAACGCGAGTTATGTGACGGGGCAAGAGCTGCACATCAACGGCGGCATGTTCATGGCATAAAGCCAGAACAACAAAAGAATCACAACAGAATCAATACGGTCGGTCCGTCCGGTTAAAATTGCGGACTTATTCACAACCCTTAGAGGGAATCCATGAGCGATATCGAAACACGTGTCAAAAAAATCATTGCCGAGCAACTCGGCGTTGAAGAGTCTCAAGTTACCAACGAAAAAGCTTTCGTGGCTGATTTGGGTGCTGACTCCTTAGACACCGTGGAATTGGTGATGGCATTGGAAGATGAGTTTGGGATTGAAATTCCAGACGAAGATGCCGAGAAAATCAACACTGTGCAAAACGCGATCGATTACGCGTTGACCCACAAAAAAGCCTAACTACTAGGGATACTGCATGAGCCGTCGTCGCGTCGTCGTGACCGGCCTAGGTTGTATCAGCCCCGTGGGTAACACGGTCGCTGACGCTTGGGCCAATCTTTTAGCTGGTAAATCTGGCATTGCGAACATCACGCGTTTTGACGCGTCTGCAATCAATTGCCACTTTGCGGGCGAAGTGAAAGATTTAGACCTTGACCAATACATTCCTCCAAAAGAGGCGCGTGCGATGGACAAGTTCATTCATTACGGCATTGCTGCGGCAGTGCAAGCTGTTCAAGACTCAGGCCTCGCTACCGGCGAAGCCCTGAGCGAAGAAGAAGCGACGCGCATTGGCGTCGTGATCGGATCTGGCATCGGCGGCTTGCCGCTGATTGAAAGCATGCATGACGAAATGTTGGCCAAAGGCCCACGTCGCATTTCGCCTTTCTTTGTGCCAGCGTCCATCATCAACATGATTTCTGGTCACGTGTCCATGCGTTACGGCTTTAAGGGCCCTAACTTGGCCGTGGTCACAGCCTGCACCACAGGCTTGCACAGCATCGGCGAAGCCGGTCGTCACATTGAGTACGGTGATGCCGACGTGATGATTGCGGGCGGTTCTGAGGGCTGCATGTCGCCTTTGGGCGTGGGCGGCTTTGCCTCCATGCGCGCACTGTCAACCCGCAACGATGATCCCGCGACCGCCTCGCGTCCCTGGGACCGCGACCGTGATGGTTTTGTTCTGGGTGAGGGTGCGGGTGTTTTGGTACTCGAAGAGTACGAACATGCCAAAGCACGCGGTGCCAAAATTTACGCTGAATTGGGTGGCTACGGTCTGAGTGCCGATGCCGGTCATATGACTGCGCCCAACATGGACGGCCCACGGCGCGCCATGATCAGCGCTTTGCGTAACGCAGGTGTCAATGCCGATCAAGTCGATTACTTGAACGCGCACGGCACATCTACCCCGCTGGGTGACATCAACGAAACCAACGCCATCAAAGCGGCGCTGGGTGACCATGCCAAGAAGACCGTGGTCAATTCGACCAAGTCGATGACAGGCCACTTGTTGGGCGGCGCGGGTGGCATTGAGAGTGTGTTCACTGTGTTGGCCATTCACCACCAGAAGAGCCCACCCACCATCAACATCTTCAACCAAGATCCTGAGTGCGACTTGGACTACTGCGCCAACACCGCGCGCGACATGAAGATTGATGTGGCGCTCAAGAACAACTTCGGATTTGGCGGCACCAATGGCGCGTTAGTTTTCAAACGCATCTAAGGATTTCGCCATGCACAACGCCCCATCGGTTTCGTATCCGGTGGGGCGTTGTGCTTTTCAGCGCTGGCTTTACCTAGTCTTCACGCTGATGTCGTCAACGGTCGTCATCGCTTGGGCGTTGGAACAAAATGTAGGTTGGGTATGGTGTGTTGCGCTGTCTGCTGTTGTCTTGGGTGCGTTCTTTGGCTGGCGCAGCTTGCAGCAGCAAGCCATCTTGACTTGGGATGGCCAAGTTTGGTGCTTGCATGACCAAAGCACGGATAGCGAGGATGCCCTAGGGCATGTGCAGGTCACGCTGGATGTGCAAAAAGCCTTGCTTTTGCGCTGGCAGCCCACATCTGACAGACTTGGCGAGCGCAAGCTCGCACCCGTTTGGTTGTGGTTGGGGGCGGAGCAATCTACCTCGCATTGGCAAGATTTGCGTCGCGCTGTTTACCAACGCGTAGACATTCATTGAAGGAAAAAATATGGCACGTCCATTGGCATTGAACCGTTCTGTCTCCATTGGTTTCTTGTGCGCGTCGTTGTGGGCCACTGGCTTAAGCGTCGCGTGGGTACAACCCGCGTCAGCCCAAGTGGTGCGCGGCTTGCCTGACTTCACCGAGCTGGTGGAGCAGGTGGGGCCCTCTGTGGTCAACATCCGCACGTCAGAGAAAGCGACTGTGCGCGAGGTGCAAGGTAGCGAGCAAGATGCGGAAATGCAAGAGTTCTTTCGCCGCTTCTTTGGCGTGCCAATGCCCACGCCGAACAACCCCAATGCGCCCCGCCAGCAGCGCCCCAACCGTGGCCAGCAGCAGCCAGACGACGCACAACCCAAGGGTGTGGCCTCTGGCTTCATTTTGTCGACCGATGGTTATGTGATGACCAATGCGCATGTGGTGGAAGGCGCCGACCAAGTGTTGGTTACCTTGCCCGATCAACGCGAGTTCAAAGCGCGCATCGTCGGCTCTGACAAACGCAGTGACGTGGCAGTGGTCAAAATTGAGGCCACGGGCTTGCCCGCAGTGAAAATTGGCGACGTGAGCCGCCTCAAAGTGGGTGAGTGGGTCATGGCCATTGGGTCACCCTTTGGCTTGGATAACACCGTCACCGCAGGCATCGTGAGCGCCAAGCAGCGCGACACGGGTGATTACTTGTCCTTTATCCAGACCGATGTGGCCATCAACCCCGGCAACTCAGGCGGGCCGCTCATCAACATGCGTGGTGAGGTGGTGGGCATCAACAGCCAAATCTATTCGCGATCGGGGGGATTCATGGGCATCTCGTTTGCCATCCCGATTGACGAAGCTGTGCGGGTAAGCGAGCAGTTGCGCGCCACCGGCAAAGTGCAGCGTGGACGCTTGGGTGTGCAAATTGACCAAGTGACCAAGGAAGTCGCCGAGTCGTTGAGCTTGTCCAAAACTCAAGGTGCCTTGGTGCGCGGTGTGGAGCAGGGCTCACCCGCTGAAAAGGCGGGCATTGAGCCAGGCGACATCATCTTGAAATTTGAAGGCAAGACCATCGACAAATCGAGCGACTTGCCACGCATGGTGGGCAACACCAAGCCCGGTACACACAGTGCCATACAGGTGTGGCGTCGCGGTAGCTTGAAAGATATGAGCATCACCGTGGGTGAGTTTGAAGTGGAAAAAACCGTCAAAAAAGCCGCAGACAAGCCAGCGCCTGACCGTGTGGCCCAAGTGCTGGGCCTGTCGGTGAGCGAACTGCCTGAGGCACAGAAGAAAGAGCTCAAGTTGCGTGGCGGTGTGCGCGTAGATGCGGTGGCTGAGCCTGCTGCGCGCGCTGGCATTCAAGAAGGTGACGTGATTTTGGCTTTGGCCAACATCGAAACCCCGAACGTACAGACGCTGGAAGCGCTGACAGCCAAACTCGACCGAAGCAAACCCGTGAGTCTGTTGATTCGCCGTGGCGAATGGGCGCAATACACTGTCATTCGACCCTTGCGTTAAACCCTTAGGTAAAAGTGGGGAATAAGGGGCTTCGCAAAATATTTTCGAGGACACAAAAATACTTTTTAAGTTGGCGCTTGCTAACTTAAATAAAGTGTTCAAGCTCTTTTTGTATAGAATCTAGGGGCTGAATGCGTTTTTGCGATATATCGCAAGCCCAAAACTCCACGATACGGGATTGGTTGATTGACTCCACAGGTGCTCCACAGATCACCCACAAGTTGTCCCAAAACCACCTTGTCAAAATGTTAATAAGTTGTGGATAAATTCATGTTGCGAACCCGCAACGAGGCCTCGGTCGAGTTGAGACCGCTGTGCAATTCGGGGTTTTTGCCTACAATGAATCACCGACTTATGCAGTTGCCATTGCTTGTTGGTTCTGGGCGCGTCAGTAAATGACGCGCCCTTTTTTCTTGGCGCTTGTCCCTTTGAATTCAATCACTTAAGTGCTCCCGTTGATGAACAACATCAGAAATTTTTCAATCATTGCCCACATCGATCACGGCAAATCTACGTTGGCAGATCGCTTGATTCAGCGTTGCGGTGGACTTGAAGAACGCGATATGTCGGCGCAAGTTCTCGACTCGATGGACATCGAGAAAGAGCGTGGGATAACTATCAAAGCGCAGACCGCCGCGCTGCAATACAAAGCCAAAGACGGTCAGGTCTACAACCTAAATTTGATCGACACACCAGGTCATGTGGACTTCTCTTATGAAGTCTCGCGCTCGCTCTCTGCATGCGAAGGCGCATTGCTCGTCGTCGATGCCAGTCAAGGTGTGGAAGCGCAAACCGTTGCCAACTGTTACACCGCACTCGACCTCGGTGTCGAAGTGCTGCCCGTGCTCAACAAAATGGATTTGCCCAACGCAGATCCAGAGAATGCCAAAGCTGAAATCGAAGACGTGATTGGCATTGATGCCACCGACGCCATTCCATGCTCAGCCAAAACAGGTTTAGGTATTGACGAAATCTTAGAAGCCGTGGTGGCCCATGTGCCGCCACCCAAGGGCAACCCCAACGCACCCTTGCGTGCCATGATCATCGACAGCTGGTTTGACAGCTACGTGGGTGTGGTGATGCTGGTGCGTGTGGTTGATGGTCGCTTGGGCAAAGGCGAGCGTTTCAAAATGATGGCCACAGAGGCTGTCTACAACGCCGACAACCTCGGCGTGTTCACCCCCGGCAACGAGCCACGTCAGTCGCTCGAGGCTGGCCAAGTGGGCTACATCATTGCGGGCATCAAAGAGTTGCAAGCTGCCAAAGTGGGTGACACCATCACTTTGGAAAAGAAGCTGCCTAACAATCTCGGCCCCGCTGAGCAAGCCTTGCCCGGCTTTAAAGAAATTCAGCCTCAGGTGTTCGCAGGTCTGTACCCCACCGAAGCCAACCAATACGACGGCCTGCGCGACGCGCTGGAAAAGCTCAAACTCAACGACGCGTCGTTGCAATACGAACCCGAAGTCTCGCAAGCCTTGGGCTTTGGCTTTCGATGCGGCTTCCTTGGCCTGTTGCACATGGAAATCGTGCAAGAGCGTTTGGAGCGCGAGTTTGACCAAGACCTGATCACCACTGCGCCCAGCGTGGTCTACGAAGTGAAGATGCCTGACGGTGAAGTGGTCATGGTGGAGAACCCCGCCAAGATGCCCGAACAAGGCAAGCTGCACGAAATTCGTGAGCCCATCGTGACCGTGCATTTGTACATGCCGCAAGACTATGTGGGCGCTGTGATGACGCTGGCCAACCAAAAGCGCGGCGTGCAAATGAACATGGCGTACCACGGTCGCCAAGTGATGCTGACCTACGAAATGCCGTTGGGCGAAATCGTGCTCGACTTCTTTGACAAACTCAAGTCCGTCTCTCGCGGCTACGCCTCGATGGACTATGAGTTCAAAGAGTTCCGTGCCTCAGACGTGGTGAAGGTCGACATTTTGCTCAACGGCGAGAAGGTCGATGCCTTGTCCATCATCGTGCACCGCACACAAGCCACCTACCGTGGCCGCGCTGTGGTTGCCAAGATGCGCGAGATCATCAGCCGTCAAATGTTTGACGTGGCAATTCAAGCGGCCATTGGCTCCAACATCATTGCGCGCGAGAGCATCAAGGCCTTGCGCAAAAACGTGCTGGCAAAATGCTACGGCGGTGACATCAGCCGCAAACGCAAGCTGCTTGAAAAACAAAAAGCAGGTAAAAAACGCATGAAACAAATTGGTTCCGTAGAAGTTCCGCAAGAGGCCTTCTTGGCCATTTTGCAAGTGGAGGATTGATGGCGACGTTGACCGCATTCGTATTGGCCGCCTTTATGGGCTACGCTGGTTTTTGGTACCTTGGCATGATTGAAGGCAACTTTGCCTTGCTCATGTTCATGGCCACCGTGGTGACCGGTATTTACTGGTTGGCCGAGCAGTTTTATTTCTTGCCCCAGCGCAAAGCCGCCGCAGAGCGTTTGCAAGCCGAGGCTGACAAGCGCACGGCTGATTTACATGCCCAAGGCATCACCCAAACCGATGTGAACGTGATGCAAGCCAAAGAGCGTCTGTACATGCAGCCTTGGTGGTTGGATTGGACAGCGGGCTTGTTTCCCGTCATTGCCGTGGTGTTTGTGTTGCGCTCATTTTTGTTTGAGCCCTTCAAAATCCCATCTGGTTCCATGATTCCTACCTTGCTGGTGGGCGACCTGATTTTGGTGAACAAGTACCACTACGGTGTGCGCTTACCCGTGCTCAACATCAAGCTGACCGAGGGCAACCCCGTGCAGCGCGGCGACGTGATGGTGTTTCGTTACCCACCCAAGCCCAGCCTTGACTACATCAAACGTGTGGTTGGCGTGCCCGGCGACGAAGTGGCTTACTTGAACAAGCAACTCACCATCAACGGTCAGCCAGTCAGCAAAGCGCCGCGTGCCGATTTCTTTGAGCAAGACAGCATGCGCTACATCACGCAGTTCGAAGAGCAGCTGCCCTTGGGCACCAAGCCTTCCGAGATGGCAGGCGTGCGCACCCACAACCTCTTGAACGACAAAGACCGCCCCTCCTTCGTGCCGGGCGCTGACGACTTTGTGTTCAAAGAAAACTGCCACTACACCGTCGAAGGCGTGACCTGCAAAGTGCCTGAGGGCCACTACTTCATGATGGGCGACAACCGCGACAACTCACTCGACTCGCGCTACTGGGGCTTTGTGCCAGAGAAAAACATCGTGGGCAAAGCCTTCTTTGTCTGGATGAACTTTGGCAGCTTCTCGCGCATCGGCGCATTTCAATGACCTCACGCGCACGCACAGTCAGTCCCAGCCCGTCTCAACAACACATCCTTGAGACGCTCCAAGCGCGCTTGGAATACACGTTTCAAAACCCTGCCTTACTTGCGCAGGCGCTGACACATCGCAGCTTCAGCTCTGACCACTACGAACGCTTGGAGTTCTTGGGCGACTCAGTGCTCAACTTGGCCGTGGCCAATTTGTTGTATCGGCGCCTCAGCACCTTGCCCGAGGGCGACCTTTCGCGTGTGCGCGCCAACTTGGTCAAGCAAGACACGCTGCACCACTTGGCCGTTGAGCTGGGTTTGTCTGGCATCTTGCGCTTGGGCGAGGGCGAGATGAACTCGGGTGGCCAAAAGCGCCCCTCCATCTTGGCTGACGCTTTAGAAGCCGTGCTCGGTGCGGTGTACCTGGATGCTGGCTATCAAGTCGCAGACGCCTTGGTGCAACGCATCTTTGCCAAGGTGGAAGTCAACCCCGAAATGCAAGCGGTGGGCAAGGACCCAAAAACCGAGTTGCAAGAATGGCTGCAAGGGCGTAAGTTCAAGCTACCCATTTACCGTGTGGTCGCCACCTTGGGTGCGGCACACAAACAAACCTTTGATGTGGAATGTGAAGTTCCAGAACTGGCCCGCTGCGAGCGTGGTATCGGCGGCTCACGCCGCGCAGGAGAGCAAGCCGCCGCAGCAGCCATGCTCGAAGTGATTAAAGAGCTCAAATGACGGCCATCCCTCCCAACAACGAACAAAGCTTGCAAGACATCGACGCCATGCTGGCTGCCAGCAAAGGCGCTCGTGTCGTCGCCAGCCAAGCCGTGGTCGCACCCGCTGACCAACGCTGCGGCCTGATTGCCATCGTCGGCAAACCCAACGTCGGTAAGTCCACTTTGCTCAATGCCTTGGTGGGCCAAAAAATCAGCATCACCTCACGCAAGGCGCAAACCACACGCCACCGCATCACGGGCATGCACACCCAAGGCGCAGCGCAGTTTGTGTTTGTCGATACACCCGGCTTCCAAACCATCCATGGCAATGCCCTGAACAAATCGCTCAACAAAACCGTGCAAGGTGCGGTGGGCGATGTGGACTTGGTGTTGTTGGTCGTCGAAGCAGGCAGCTTCACCCCCGCCGATGAACGCGTGTTGTCGCTGTTGGCCAAAGGCATTCCTACGCTCTTGGTGGCGAACAAGCTTGACTCGATGAAAAACCGTGCCGACATCATGCTGTGGCTGCAAGCCATGCAAGAGCGTCACCCCTTCGCCGAAATTATTCCCATGTCGGCCAAGAACGACAAAGACGTGCAACGCCTTTTGGGCATTTGCGAAAAGTACCTGCCCGAGCAAGCGTGGATGTACGCCGCTGACGAGCTGACCGACCGCAGCGAAAAATTCATGGCCGCCGAAATGGTGCGCGAAAAACTGTTCCGTTTGACGGGCGATGAGTTGCCCTACACCTCGACCGTCATCATCGACAAGTTCGAAGAAGAAAAGGGCAAGACCAAAGGCGTCAAACGCTTGGTGCGCATCGCCGCCACCATCGTTGTAGAGCGCGATGGCCACAAAGCCATGGTCATTGGCGACAAAGGCGAGCGCTTGAAGCGCATGGGCATGGAAGCGCGTACCGAACTCGAAAAACTCTACGACGCCAAAGTGTTCTTAGAGCTGTGGGTCAAAGTGCGCTCCGGTTGGGCCGACGATGCAGCGCGGGTGCGTAGCTTTGGCTACGAGTAAGCCCAGCACGTTCACGATGTCGCGGGGCATTCCCCGCATCCATGACGAACCCGCATTCGTGGTGCACCGCTACGACTGGAGTGAGTCCAGTTTGATTTTGGAAACCTTCACCCGCCACTTTGGTCGGGTGGCTTTGGTGGCCAAAGGCGCTAAAAAACCTACGTCCAACTTTCGCCCTGTGTTGTTGCCCTTGCAGCCACTGTCCGTCAGTTACTCGGGTGATGCTGAAATTCGCACCTTGAAGGGCGCCGAGTGGGTGGGTGGCCACATCATGCCCACGGGTGAAGCCTTGTTGTCGGGCTACTACATCAACGAGTTGCTGCTGCGCTTGCTGGCGCGTGACGATCCGCATCCCAGTTTGTTTGATCTGTACCGCCAAGTGGTGCAGGTGTTGGCCTCGGGCCACGAGGGCACCATTGCCCCTGCGTTGCGCGCCTTTGAGCTGCTGCTGCTGCGTGACATTGGTTTTTTGCCCGAGCTCAACGCCCAAACCCTCACGCTTGAGGACTTGCAGCCCAACGCCTTGTATGTGTTGGTGGCCGAAGGCGGTTTGCGCACCCACAATGCACAAGACCGCACAGGCTTGGCCGGCAACGTGTGGCTGCAGCTGCATGACAGCCTGTCTACAGACGCGCCATTCATCGCCACGCTGCGCTTGTGTGCCGAGATGCCCCCCGAACATCGCAACGCCTTGCAGGGCCTGCTACGGGCCTTGCTGCACTACCATTGCGGGGTCAAAACATTGCGCACACGGCAGATGATGATTGACCTGCAATCTCTTTGATTTATTCAATGTCTGAACACACAAAAACCGCCCTGTCGGTCAACCTCAACAAAGTGGCCTTGGTGCGCAACACGCGCCATTTAGGTCTACCCAGCGTCACGCGCGCAGCCACGCTGTGTCTAGAGGCGGGCGCTGCTGGCATCACCGTGCACCCTAGGCCTGACGCGCGCCACATCCGAACTGACGATGTGCACGA
This sequence comes from Comamonadaceae bacterium, assembly GCA_947373245.1. Taxonomy (GTDB): domain Bacteria; phylum Pseudomonadota; class Gammaproteobacteria; order Burkholderiales; family Burkholderiaceae_C; genus Limnohabitans. The sequence goes on along the minus strand of CANBWY010000044.1, from coordinate 962 downwards.
TTTGGTCGCCTTGCTCAAAGCCTGGCCCCACCGCGAGTTCAACATCGAAGGCAACCCGTTTCACAACCTGATGGACTTCGTGCGTCAAGTGCGCCCCCATCAAGTGACCTTTGTGCCCGACAGCGAAGGTCAATTCACCAGCGACCACGGTTGGACCTTCCCACAAGACGCCGAGCGCTTGAAGCCCCTCATCGCCGAAGCGAAAGCCTTGGGCGTACGCGTGAGCCTGTTCATGGATCCTGTGCCTGAATCCATGGCCGCCGCCAAAGCGGTGGGGGCAGACCGCGTGGAGTTGTATACCGAGACTTATGCCTCGGCTTATGGCACACCCAAACAGGCCGAGGTGCTGGCTGCGTTCAAAGCCACCGCCGAAGCCGCGCTGAAAGTGGGCCTCGGCATCAACGCCGGGCATGACTTGAACCGTGACAACCTGCACACCTTCTTGACCACCGTGCCCGGTGTGCAAGAGGTGTCCATCGGCCACGCCTTGATTGCCGACGCGTTAGAGCTGGGCTACACCGAAACCATCCGCGCGTACTTGGCGTGCGTGCCGCAGGCTTGAGGGGGACGCGCATGATTTACGGCATTGGCACCGACATTTGCGACATTCGCCGCATCCGTGCGTCGCTAGCCAAGCACGGCGAACGCTTTGCACAAAAAGTGCTGACTGAGGACGAACTCCAAACTTACCGCGCCCGCAGCGCACGCTGGCCTGAACGCGGTGTGCGCTATGTAGCCACGCGCTTCTCGGCCAAAGAAGCCTTCAGCAAAGCCATTGGTTTAGGCATGCGCATGCCCATGACGTGGCGCTTGTGCGAAGTGGCCAAGCTGCCCAGCGGTCAACCCACCCTCGTGTTGCACGGCGTGCTCAAAGATTGGTTTGAAGCCAAAGGCCTGAGCGCCCACGTCAGTGTGAGCGACGAGTCCGACTACGCCACCAGTTATGTCGTGGTTGAAAAAAA
>CANBWY010000043.1 GCA_947373245.1 Comamonadaceae bacterium | reverse complement strand
GCAATGAGCCAACCCGTGTTGCTAGGCTTGAGCGGCTCAATGTCGGCCATCAGCAAACACATGCCCGAGCGGGTGGGCACCACGGGTCGCAGGTCGCACATGCAGTGGCTGGGGACCAAGCGGCAGCCCATGCAGCGTTCACCTTTGGGGCCACCACGGGCTAAAAAGGGTTTGATGCTGCGGGCGAGACGGGCTGAGCGAAGACGGGCGACGGCGTGGGGCATGGTGCCCGCAGCTTACTAGAATGCTTTCATCACACCTTAAAGGACTTGTTGCGATGACCCTCCCAACCGCATCCGTGATCGCCGCCACCCAAGCGGCTTCGGCCAAGATGGCTGACAGACATACCCCATTCATTTTTGACGAGTGGTACGTGGCTGCCTTTGCGGATGAGGTGGGTGCGCAACTGTTGCCCCGAACCTTGTTGGGCTTGGGCATCGTGATGTACCGCTTGGCCGACGGGCAGGTGGTGGCGATGGAGGACCGTTGCCCGCACCGTTCTATGCCTTTGTCTGCCGGTGAATTGCAGGATGACCACATCGTTTGCGCCTACCACGGCATGAAATTCAACCCTCAGGGTGACTGCGTGCAAGTGCCGTCACAAGCCACCTGTCCGCGCGCGATGGGGGTGCGTACCTATGTCGCTTTAGAGCGCGGCCCCTTGGTTTGGATTTGGATGGGTGATGTGGCCACTGCCGATGAGAGCCGTTTGCCGCCGCAACCTTGGTTGACCTCAAGCGACTGGGAAAACTCTAAAGGCTATATGTACCTCAAGGCCAGTTATGTACGCTTGCATGAAAACTTGCTGGACTTGACCCATTTGAGTTTCTTACACGCCAAGAGCTTTGGCACCCCCGATTACGCCAGCGCTGCGTATGAAACAGAAATCGGCGATGGCCAATTCGCCGTCATGCGCGACGTGGTACCAACCACTTTGCCCCCCGTTTGGGCTGAGCCCACAGGACTCAAGGGCGTGGGGCAGGCTGCGCGCATTGTGCGTTCGCAGTTTCGCAGCCCAGCCATGCATGAGGTGTCTGTGTCGTTTTATGACTGCACGTTGCCCGAGGATGAGCGCAGCACCTTTCGCATTCGCACCGCCCATTTACCCACCCCCGAAACCGCCACCAGCACGCATTACTTTGTGGTGCACGGGCGTGATTTTTCACAGCAAGATAAAGCGATGACGCAATTCATGCACGATCAACTTTTTGTGGCCTTCCACGAAGACGTGACGGGCTTGGCTTTGCAAGAAGAGGTGCTGGCCCGCACGCCTACTCAGGATTTGTATGAGTTTTCAGTGGGGGCGGATGGCCCTTCGGTGGCCATGCGGCGCTACGTGCTAGCACGGGCTACGTCACAACGCTGATGCTTTTTAGGCGGGCGCTTATTCGTCCGTCACATTGCACTCGCGACGCAACAGCGACAGCGCATCGTGCAGTTTGTAATCGCGGTCGCTCGTGAGGGTGGCATGGGCATCTTCCATGAACGCTTGCCATACACGCACGTAGTCGCCTTGGTGTTCGACAGGGGCGTTGTCCAGAATGAACTGTTGTGCCAACTCGGGCTGCAAGCCAGATTTGCGAATTTTGCGAATGAGCGCTGCGGCTGACTTTTCGCTCAGCAAGGTCTTGGCCGTGCTGACCTTGCTGCCAGCGGCGATGCACAAAAACAGCGTCAGTAACGAGCCGTCGTCGTTGTGTCCGTCTGTGGCTTTGTCCCAAGCGGCAGATGTTTGGCGGTCAAAGTGGTCGACCTCGGCTAAGCCGTCTTCTATCCAGAAGTAGCGGCCGACAAAGGCGGGCGTTTGGTTGAAGAGTTTTTGTGGCGTCAGCTTGCCATCCAAAATTTTGGGCAAGTCGGCTTCCACACTCTGGCGCACATGCGCGACGGCTGCTTTGAACTCGGCTGGCAAGTTCTTAGGCAAGGCGAGGCGGATGGCTTTGCTGGTGCTGGGTTTGCGCAGCGTGGCGATGATTTTTTGAAACATCACCCAATCCGGCATCTCTTGGTGTTGGGTGGCAGCGGCTAACAGTGCGGTGCGAATGACAGCTTCGGCATCGCAGCCGGCTTCTTCTAAATCGTCGGCGTGCAAGCCCAGCTGGTCGGCCATCCAAATGGCGGCGTCGATGACGTGAGCCACTTGCTGGCGCTTGCTGAGTTCGGCTTGGTAGGCTGCCAAATTGCACAACGACCATTTGGCCAATTGCGGGATGTGTTTGTCGCTGAAACCGCCATGATCGTTCATGCCAAAGTGCGTGTTTTGTGGCATCACGATGAGGGCTTTGAGCATGTCCGATGCGGCCTTGGAGCGCGACATGAACGAGTGCTCGTGCAGCGCCTCAGAAGCTTTGCGCAAGTCGCCGCCGCTTTGAATTTCAAGCGTCAGGCTCACCATGTTGACGATGCGGTCCTTCGCTTTTTCTAGCTCAGGGCGCAAAAACTCGCTGCCAAAGTAACGCGCAATTTGCACCATGCCTTTGGGCGCATCGGTTTGGATGGCCTCGAGTTTGGCGCTGTCCAAAATGCCGTGCTCAATGCCGTAGGCCAGCGCCTTTTCAAAGAACGGGCGGCGATCAAAAAGGGCAACAGTTTGCGTCATGTCTGGCGGCAACTTAGATGGCTGATTCTTCGTCCGAGTCGCGCGCAGCGGGTGTGGCTTGGCCGCGGTCGGTGGCGCTGGTCTCGACCCGGTCATCGTTTTCTTCGTCGTCTTCTTCGGACAAGCCAGCATCATGGGCGCGTGCTTTGGCACGCAGCACCAAGAGCATTTCGATGAAGAGGTCTGGAATTTTGTGACGCAAGATCCAAGCGAGTTGCATCCAGTCTTGGTCGGCCACTTCGTCTTCTTCCACGCGGGGCTTCACATAGGCCGAGCCGAGCAGGGCACTTTCAGACAGCATGTCGCCATCGTCTTCCATGGTGTCAAACGTGCCGGTGCGCGCGAAGGCTTCGATGCGGCTCCACTTTTCGCTGAAGTAGTCGGCCAGCGCTTCGGCGCCGCCTTCTAAATCACCAATGGCCGTGAGGAACTCCACCGTGTCTGCGTCCTCGCGGAAGATGATGGAGTTCATCATGCCGCGCAGGTGGGTGCGGGTGAGGTCTTTGTATTGTTTTTCAATCACCACGGCGCGGGCAAATTGCTCGGGCGTGACCAACAGGTTGATGACCGATTCTTTGGAGGTGTCGTACTCACGAATCACGGCCAAGATATCTTTGGGCGGCAGCTGGTCCAGCACCACCATTAGGGCTTGGTCGCCCTCGGCATCGGCCAGCTCGACCAAGGCCGCTTCTGCGCCCGTGATGTCGCCTGCGGCGATCAGGCTTTGTGTTTTGGCAATCAGGGTGAGTGCGTTGGCTTGGTCGGTCATAGGTGTGTCTTTATTCTTTGCTGTCGAAGCCTTGTTCGACCATCCACGCGTTGCCGGCTTCTTCACGTTCGCGGGCTTCGCGCTCTTCGTCTTGTTCGTTCTGGTCGCCGCGTTCGACGTTTTCCAAGTCTTCGTCTGCGTCGGCATCGCTTGACTTGGCGACACTACGCATCGGCGTGCCGTGCATGTACTCAAGGGCAGCAGCTACGCTCATGAACCAGGCACCCACGGGCTCGGCCAAGATTTTGTCGACCATGGGCTGCGCCCAAGTGGCGATGCGAACGCCCTCAGACAAACTCTCCCAGCTCAACAAATCGTCGGCATCTAGGGTGAGGAAGTGGTCCATCAACTCGGGCTCAGTGAACTCAAAGGCTTGGTGCAGTACCACCGCCACCATCTCGGGGTTGAGGTCCAACATCTGCAGCAAGAAGTCCAGCTCTTTGCGCTTTTCGGTCAAGCGCTTGGCGAGCACGTTGTGACCCTCAGAGTCTGAGTTCAGGTCGTCCAGCTCAGCTTGGTAGGCCGAACGCAGCTCTTGGAAAAAGGGGGAAATGCTCATGGTTTTCTTTGAAGCCAATACGTTATGAACGGTTCAGCACTTGCTGAAAATAGGTCTGCCAAATCTCGCGGGCCGTCAGGGCGGGGTCATCCAGCAAGTTACGGCGGCGGTTGTCGTCGTAGGCTTGGCGCTTGGTGTCGTCTGACAACACGTCGTAGGCCTCTTGCACCGCGCGAAATCGCGCCGGCGCGTCTTCGGCCGTGTTGCGGTCTGGGTGAAATTGCGATGCTTTTTGGCGAAAGGCTTTTTTGATGTCCGCCAGCGTGGCATCGCTTTTGAGCCCGAGGGCGGCGTAGTGTTCAGACACGTTGAATGCTTGTTGAATTACAAGGTTTGCTTGAGGCGAATTTCTTCCACCTTGACCGGGCCCATGGGCACAGTTTTGGCGCTGGACATTTCGCGTTTGAAGCCAGCCAGCTCATGAAAGCGCATGGCGCGGTCGTTGGCAATCGGCACCCAGATGGACACATGGGTGCAGCCTTCTTCTTGCAGGCCTTCGCGCGCGGCGTCCCATAAAGCCAAGCCGACGCCTTGACCCCAGTAAGCGGCGTCCACATAGATGTCCCAAATTTCGCCCAGCGTGTTGGGTGTGCCTTTGTCGCGTGAGCGGTCGTAGCCCACAAAGCCCACGATCTTGTCGCCGTCCACGGCCACTTGCACTTGGGGCTCGGCAAACTCAATGGCTTCACGCCAGTAAGCGGTGTTTTTCTCTTCCGGCACGGGCAGCACTTTGGCGCCGGTTTGCATGGTTTTGAACGCTTCTTTGGCGGTCACCGCGTAAAGCTCGGCGATTTGGGCGGCGTCGCGCATCACGGCGGGACGGACTTCAACGTGTGTCAGGTCGGACATGGGGAGGGAAATTCGGTAATCTGTAAAGGGGCGTATTGTCCCCGCAAAAATGGCTGACCTCATGAGTTAGGTAGAGTAGCCCCTTCGCTGCTTGGCAGCATTTCACTCAGACCTCCCAACCCCATGCTTATTCTTGCCCCGATGGAGGGCTTGCTCGACTTCGTGCTGCGCGACGTGCTGACCCGCATTGGCGGGGTGGACCGCTGCGTGTCCGAGTTCATCCGCGTCACCCACACCTTGCTGCCCGAGCGCACGTTTTTGCGCATCGTGCCCGAGTTGGCCAATGGCGGCCGCACCTTTGCGGGCGTACCTGTGCGCCCACAGCTATTGGGGTCTGACCCCATTTGTTTGGCAGACAACGCGGCGCGTGTGGCGGCCATGGGTTGCGACGGGGTAGACCTGAACTTTGGTTGCCCCGCCAAGCAAGTCAACCGCCATGGCGGCGGTTCTGTGCTGCTTCAAGACCCCGAGTTGCTCTACCAAATCGTGCGCGCTGTGCGTGCGGCTGTGCCTGCACACCAAGTGGTGTCGGCCAAGATGCGCCTAGGGTTTAACGACGACCGCGCGGCCGAAGAATGTGCCTTGGCGCTCGAAGCGGGGGGCGCCAGCGAGATCGTGGTGCACGCCCGCACCAAGGCCGACGCCTATCGGCCTCCTGCATACTGGCCGCGTATTGCCGACATCAAAGCCAAGGTCAAAACCCCGCTGGTGGCGAATGGTGAAATTTGGAATGTGCAAGACGCCTTGCAAGCCCGCGCCGATTCGGGCTGCTTTGACTTGATGCTGGGCCGCGGCATCGTGACCAACCCCGGCTTGGGCTGGGCCATCCAAGCGCACGATGCCGCAGCGCAAGGTTTGCCCGCACCCGCGCCGCAAGTGAACTGGCAAGACCTGCCACCGCACCTGCACACCTTTTGGCAAATCGTCTCGGGCCATGTGAGCGAGCGTCACCAAGCGGGCCGCTTGAAGCAGTGGCTCAACTTTTTGCGCAAGCACTACCCCGAGGCCGAGGCTGCCTATCTGCATGTGCGCACCTTGACCAACCCCGAACACATCAACGCGTGGTTTAACGCCGCGCAGCCAACCCCCCAACAGCCATGACCGACGACACCCAAGACACGTCCTTTCTTCAAGAGCCGCGCCTGTGGCAAAACGAAACTTGGACCGCCAAGGTCATTAAAAACGAAGACGACGATGGCTGGGCAGTGGCTATGTTCAAAGACGGTGAATCCGAAGCCGCTTTGATTGGCCCGTGGACCATGGGCCGCGACAAAAAGAACCCCAAACCCTTGGACGGCACAGCCTTCATCACCTTGGTCAAAACCGCCAGCGAGTTTGTGCGCCGCAGCGAGCAGCAGTTGCACGCCACGCTGCACCAGACCGTCACGGTGAATGGTCGCGAGGGTCGCATCACCGTGCTGCTCGACATCGTGCCCGATGACGACAACCCCTACGCCACACTGAGCGCGCAAGACGAGGGCGGCGACACGCTGGCCGAGGTGCGCGTGGAGGCTGGCTTCAAGCTCAATCGCAACACCGCGCAAGCTTGGGTGGATGCGGGGTTTGCCAAGCCGAAGGCTAGCGACCGCTAGGGTTTGCTCAGCAAACTACAGGCATGAACCAAACCAACTTCCATTCACGCGAATTCGCTGAACACCACATGCGCACCGTGCTGGCCCGTCTAGCCGGACCCGATGCCCAACCGCGTGCCGACCAAGTGGACGCGGTGCATGCGGTGCTGCAACCTGCCTCGCGGGTGCTGGTGGTACAGGCCACGGGATGGGGCAAGTCGGCGGTGTATTGGGCCGCCACGCACGCCATTCGCAGCGCGGGCGCTGGACCCACGCTGGTGGTCTCGCCGCTGTTGGCGCTCATGCGCGACCAGGTGAGCGCGGCCGAGCGGGCGGGCCTCAAAGCCGCCACGGTCAACTCCACCAATATCGACGATTGGGACGATGTGTTTCAGCGGCTCGATGCCGATGCCATTGACGTGTTGTTGGTCTCGCCCGAGCGGCTGGGTAACCCGCGTTTTGCAGCGCGATTGGGCGCTTTGTTGGCCCGAGTGGGCTTGATCGTGATCGACGAGGCGCATTGCATCAGCGACTGGGGCTTTGACTTTCGGCCCGACTACCAGCGACTGGCGCGGGCGTTGCTGACCACGCCCACCGCCAGTGTGTTGGCCACCACGGCCACGGCGAACCAACGGGTGACGCATGACATCGGGGCCCAACTGGGCGCAAACACGGTCACGTTTCGGGGCACGTTGGCGCGCACCTCGCTCACGTTGTCGGTGGTGCCCGATTTGTCGCCGCTTGAGCGCTACGCCTGGATTGCCGATGCCCTTGAACAGTTACCGGGCTCTGGCATTATTTATGTGTTGACAGTGGCCGAAGCTGATCGATTGACGGCGTTTTTACGCACTAGAGGCCACGCCATCGATGCCTACACCGGTCAGATCGATGCCGATACACGTCTCAAAGTAGAAGACCGGCTGCGGCACAACCAAGTCAAAGCTGTTGTTGCCACCTCTGCGCTAGGCATGGGCTATGACAAGCCCGACCTCGGGTTTTGTGTGCATGTGGGCTCGCCCGCGACCCCTGTGGCGTATTACCAGCAGGTCGGACGGGCAGGGCGTGCTGTGGCACATGCCGAAGGGGTGTTGCTGCCGTCGGATGCCGATGAACGCATTTGGGATTACTTCGCCACCGCGTCCATTCCTGACCCGAAAACAGCAGTCAAGGTGTTGCAAAGCTTGGGCCGTGATGCGTGCAGCCTGATCGAGCTCGAAGCCAACACGGGCGTGCGTCGGGGGCGGCTAGAGGCATTGCTCAAAATTTTGGCGGTCGAGGGCGTGGTTGAAAAAGATGGCGCTGCTTGGCATGCCACGGGCGTGCCTTATGTGCATGACACCGCCAAATGGACGGCCTTGGCAGACGTGCGCCAGCAAGAGGCAGACATCATGCGCCACTACGCGCAAGGCGCGGGGTGTTTGATGGCGTATTTGCAAACGGCACTGGATGATCCGTCACCCGCGCCTTGTGGTCGGTGTTCGGTTTGCACGGGCCATCTGCCCTCGCCAGGCCTGACACCGTCGCCGAACAACTTGCTGGCGGCACGCAACTTTTTGCGCGGCATGGATGTGGACATCGAACCACGCAAACGCTGGCCGGCTGGGGTGGGCCGCAAAGGCGCCATTCGTGGCTTTGACGCTGGGCGCGCGGTGTCGTTTGCCGATGACCCAGGTTGGGTGGCTGAGTTACAGCATTTACAGCATTTGCGCTTAGCCGCGTCTGGCGGTGTGCCCGATGCGCTGTTGGCCGGTGCTGTGGCAACTTTGGGCCGCTGGGCCAAGACTTGGCCCGCGCGTCCCGTGTGTGTCGTGCCTCTGCCTGCGTTCAATATGGCGTCCAACCGCAGCTTGGCCGCTCACATTGCGCAAAAGGGACGCTTGCCCTTGCACGAGGTGTTCAGTTGGACCGGTGGCAGTGCGCCCGACGATGCCGCATCGACCCCCGTGGTGGCGCATTTGGAGTCGGTGATTCGACTGGCCAACAATGCCGCACTGCCTGCGGGGCCGGTGCTGCTGGTGTCTACCCACGTCAGAACCCGTTGGACTGCCACGGTGGCGGCCGCCCTGCTGCGTGAACAAGGGGTGAGTCAAGTGCTGTTGCTGGCACTGCATTTGCAACCTTGAAGCAATTCCTCGTGTCATGTCTCAGTACTGGGCCGTAGCCACGACAATACGCGCTTGCGCTCTAGCAGCCTTCTTATTTTTAAAGCGATAGCCCTGTGCCCACACAAACTTTCATTCCCGGCAAAGACGCGCCTCTGGAAGCCACCATCAACACCATGCAAGCCAAGCTGCAAGCGATGGGCTTTCATATCGAAGAGAAGAGTTGGCTCAATCCTGTGGAGGGCATATGGTCGGTTCACATCCGCGACCGCGATTGCCCCGCCTTGTTCGCCAACGGCAAGGGCGCCACGCGAACGGCGTGTTTGGCCAGTGCCTTGGGGGAGTTCTTTGAGCGCTTGTCAACCAACTATTTCTGGACCCACTTTTATTTGGGACCTGTCACCGCAGATGCGCCGTTTGTGCATTACCCGCAAGAGCGCTGGTTTGATTTGACTGACGATGGTTCTTGGCCCAAGGGTTTACTGAATCACGCGCTGCACAAGTTCTACAACCCTGAGGGCAACATCGATTGCGCCAATTTGGTGGAGTTCAACTCGGGCCATGTGGACCGTGGCATTTGCGCCATTCCGTATGTGCGTCAGCGTGATGGTGAGACCGCCTACATTCCGGTCAACATCATTGGCAATTTGTACGTCAGCAACGGCATGTCGGCAGGCAACACCGCCGCCGAGGCACGCACGCAAGCTTTGTCAGAGATTTTTGAGCGTTCCATCAAAGGCAAGATCATCAGCGAGGGCATTTGTTTGCCCGATGTGCCTGAGGCGGTGATCAACCGCTACCCACGCATTGCTGCGGGCATTGCAGCTTTACGTGCGGCGGGCTTTGGCATCTTGGTGAAAGACGCGTCGCTGGGCGGCAAGTACCCCGTGATGAACGTCACGTTGTTGCACCCGCAAGACCAAGGTTGCTTTGCCAGTTTTGGCGCGCATCCGCGTTTTGAGGTGGCGCTAGAACGTGCGTTGACCGAACTGCTGCAAGGCCGCGCCTTGGACACCTTGGTGGGCTTTCCCCCGCCAACCTTTGATTTGGACGAAGCTGCCAGCGCGCCCAACATCGAGATTCACTTTGTCGACTCGAGCGGCGTGATTCACTGGGAGTTCTTGGGCGAGATTCCAGACTACGTGTTTGTGGACTGGAACTTTGCCACCACCACGGCCGACGACTACGCGTATTGCGTCAAGCGCATTCATGACGACGGCTTTGACATTTACATCGCCGACTTCGACCATTTGGGTGTCTACGGCTGCCGCATCTTGGTGCCGGGCATGTCTGAGATTTACCCTGTGGACGACCTCGACTTTGAGAACAACAGCGTCGCCAACGAGATGCGCGAAGCCATCCTCAACTTGACCGACCTCGACAACGAAGAGTGCACCGATTTATTGGCCGCTTTGAACGACGCCAACTTGGCCGACCAGCGCCCCGTGGCGGGCTTGATTGGCATGCTGCCCGATGTGGGCAGCTTTTGGGCGGACCTGCGCGTGGGGGAACTCAAAACCTTGTTGGCCTTGGCCTGTGGCGACGAAGCGGCGACGGTGGAAGGCTGCGAGTGGATTCGCCACTTTGACCAAATTCCGCCACAACGCCGCGCGGTCTACGCCTGTATCGAAACCTTGGTGTTGCTGACCGACCGTGGCGACACCGCACCCTATGTGGGGGCGATTCGTCAGCTCTTTGGCTCAGGGGTGTTTGAACAAGCGCACGCCCTGATCATGCAAACCGATCGCTTTATGGGCATTTCAGCGCCGGGCTTGATGATGGACGGTTGTGAGATGCACCAAAAGCTTTGGGCGGCCTATGCCAAGGTGCAACACCACAAGGCGTTGCAGGCCTGAGCTTTATAGCCCCAAGCTCTCTAGCACGACGATGCCCTTGGGCGTTTGCAGTGTGGCTTTGAGGTTGGCGGGACCTTCGGTCACGCTGACGCGGTTGAGTTCAATCGCGTCATAAGCGGCTTGCAGTTTTTGCGCGCTGGGGTGAGTGACCTCTAAGCTTTGCAAGGTCACGCCAGAGCGTGTGAGGGTGTTGCGTGGGTGCAGGCGCAGCGGATCCGTGGCTTCGGGCTTGCCCCATTGAATGAGACTGGGCATGCAACCATCAAACAAGCGCTGACCATCGGCGCGCACCGAGATTTGCCAGTTCAGCACGCCCCGGTTGGTGCGGCGGTTGCCATGAATGGCAGGGCCTCGGTCAATGCCTTGCATGCGAATAGCCATGCGCGCCGCTTTGATGTCGGGCGTGTTGACCACAAAGTTCACCAAACGCGGCGCGATGGCCACCGCTTTTTGCAGCTCTGGGTTGTCCATGTCGTACCAGCGGGTGGGGCAGGCTCTTTTGGGACGTACGGCTTTGGGATCAATCGCAATGATTTCCAAATACGCCATGGGGTTCTCAGGCGTTGCGATTTTGAACAAGCGGTTGTGCGTACCGTACAGCGTGTGCTCGCCGCCGGGGCTGGGCGTGATGCCCAGCGTTTCTTCGCACCATTGCACGCCTTGTTCCAAGGATTGCGCAACGATGACGAGGTGGTCTATTTGTGTATGCATAGGGCGGCGCCATCGGGTGGGATGGTGTTAGCCCCCGCGACGCATCATGTCGAAGAACTCGACGTTGGATTTGGTGGCCTTCATGCTCTTCAAGACCATTTCCATCGACTCGATCTCGTCCATGTTGTACATGAACTGGCGCAGGATACGGGTTTTGGACAGAATTTCGGGCGGCAGCAGCAGCTCTTCGCGGCGGGTGCCGCTGCGGTTGAGCTGGATGGCTGGGAATACGCGTTTTTCGTACAAGCGGCGGTCGAGGTGAATTTCGCAGTTACCTGTGCCTTTGAATTCTTCAAAAATCACTTCGTCCATGCGGCTGCCGGTGTCAATCAAAGCGGTGGCAATGATGGTCAGTGAGCCGCCTTCTTCGACCTTGCGGGCTGCGCCAAAGAAGCGCTTGGGGCGTTGCAAAGCGTTGGAGTCCACACCGCCTGACAACACTTTGCCCGACGAGGGCACCACGTTGTTGTAAGCGCGGGCGAGGCGGGTGATGGAGTCAAGCAAGATGACCACATCTTTTTTCAGTTCCACCAAACGTTTGGCGCGTTCAATCACCATTTCGGCCACGTGCACGTGGCGTGCAGCGGGTTCGTCAAAGGTGGAGGCAATCACTTCGGCTTTCACCGAGCGCTGCATTTCGGTCACTTCTTCGGGGCGCTCGTCCACCAACAACACCATCATGTGGGCGTCGGGGTAATTGGCCGCAATGGCGTGGGCGATGTGCTGCATCATCACGGTCTTACCGCTTTTGGGCGGTGCGACGACCAAGGCGCGTTGGCCTTTGCCGATAGGCGCAATGATGTCGATGATGCGGCCGGTGATGTTTTCTTCACCTTTGATCTCGCGCTCCAGCTTCATCTGTTCGCGTGGGAACAGCGGGGTCAAGTTCTCGAACATGACCTTGTGCTTGTTGTTCTCAGGCAGATCGTCGTTGACCTTGTCGAGTTTGGTCAGTGCAAAGTAGCGCTCGCCGTCTTTGGGGATGCGCACTTCGCCTTCGATCATGTCACCCGTGTGCAGGTTGAAGCGGCGCACTTGGCTGGGGCTGATGTAGATGTCGTCCGTGCTGGCGGTGTAGCTGGTGTCGGGGCTACGCAAGAAGCCAAAGCCATCGGGCAAGATTTCGAGCACGCCATCGGCAAACACTTGTTCGCCAGCGCGGGCGCGCTTTTTGATGATGGCAAACATCAGCTCTTGCTTGCGCATGCGGCCTGTGTTTTCGATTTCGAGTTCTTCGGCTTGTTTCAGCACTTCAGACACGTGCAGTGCCTTGAGTTCGTTCAGATGCATCTTGGGACTCCATAAAGGGAGTTCGTTAAAAAGTAGGGGGGAGGTCGGAGCGAGGTGAGAAATACCTCTGGACCGGAATTCATGCCCTGATGGGGAGCCGAGTAGCCTCATGGGCCGCAAGGTGAATTCGAAATGGATTATGGCAGGAAAAAAGCCCGCAGACCAAAAGATCTGCGGGCTTTCTAGATGGAGGCGTTTGGCTGGTGTTAGGCCAATTGCTGGTCAATGAAGGCGGTCAATTGCGCTTTGCTCATCGCGCCCACTTTGGTGGCTGCCAGTTGGCCGCCTTTGAACACCATCAGGGTGGGGATGCCACGGATGCCCAATTTGCCGGGGATGTCGCGATTTTCGTCTACGTTCATCTTGGCGATTTGCAGCTTGCCTTCGTAGGCCGTGGCAACTTCGTCCAAGATGGGTGCAATCATTTTGCAAGGACCGCACCATTCAGCCCAGTAATCCACCAGTACAGGTTTGTCGGCTTGCAAGACATCTGCTTCAAAGCTGGTGTCAGTAATATGTTTAATCAAATCGCTAGCCATGGTCATTTCCTCTTTCAATTGGCGATAGAGCTACAGTTAGGGCATTGTGGCAGAAACAAAGTACCCCCATGAAAACGCTCACCATTGATGTTGTCTCGGATGTTGTTTGTCCTTGGTGTTATGTTGGAAAACGACGTTTAGAGCGTGCTTTGGCACTTTTGTCAGTTCGACACCCCGATGTGGAGCCCGAAGTGCGCTGGCATACCTTCCAGCTCAATCCAGAAATGGCGTCTGAGGGCATCGCCCGAGCAGACTATGTGCGCGCCAAATTTGGTGACCGTGCCGATAGCATCTACGAACGCGTGGCTGGGGTTGGTCAAGAGGTGGGAATTGCGTTTGCGTTTGACCGCATCGCCCGTCAGCCCAACACAGTGGTGGCGCACAGCTTGATTGCAGTGTCTGAGCCCGGTCTGATGCAAGACGCCATGGTGGAGGCCCTTTTCAAAGCCTATTTCATCGAAGGGCGGGACTTGACAGAGGCGTCTGAGCTGATTGCGATTGCCGAATCCGCGGGCATGGATCGTGCGCAGGCTGAGCAACATCTACAAAATTCAGATCTGCACAGCCAAACCATCGACAGCGACAACGCAGCCCGCGAAATGGGCATCACCGGCGTGCCGTTTTTTATCTTCAACCGACACGTGGGTGTGTCTGGCGCACACGACAGCGAAACCCTGCTTGAGGGCATGGTCGAGGCGATGAATGCCAAGGCTGCGGGTTAATCTTTCTCAATCAGCGGTGTTGAAACGGTTTGTGCCGTCGCCGCCACGCGGTAGATGAGGTGGTAGACCAAGCCCACAAACACGCTGCCGCCCACGAGGTTGCCCAAAATCACGGGAAGCAAGTTGCCCAACATGCCCACCACCGTGAGTGCATTGCCTGCACTGGCCGGCTCGAAGTATTGAATGATCAGTGCCAGCTGCATGAAGTACATATTGGCAATGCTGTGCTCAAACCCCGCGGCCACAAACGCGGTGATAGGAAATACGATGGCCAGCACCTTGTCCACCACGCTGCGGCCCGCCATGGCCATCCACACGGCCATGCACACCAACACGTTGCACAAAACGCCTCTGAAAAATGCTTCATGCCACACCAAATTTTGCTTGTTCAACGCAATCTTTAAAACGGTGGCACCAACCGCGCCGCCATTCATGTGGGTGTGACCGCTCAAGTACACCAACAGCGCCAAGCCCGTGGTACCGACAAAGTTGGCTGCGCACACCCACAACCAGTTGCGCAGTACCTCGTGTGTGGTGATTTGCCCGTCGGCCCACGCCATGGCCAGCAAGTTGTTGCCTGTGAACAGCTCGGCGCCGGCAATGATGACCAAGATCAATCCCAAACAAAACACAAAGCCGCCCAACAGTTGGCTTGTCGCAAAGCTCAGGCTGGCATCGGACTTGACGATGACAAACAACAAACCGCCCAAACCAATGAAGGCACCCGCCAGCAAGCCCAGCATGACCAAGGGCAGGGTGGCCATGTGTGCTTTGGCAACACCCACAGTTTCTACTTTGATGGCGATTTCTTTGGGGGCGTAAGCGTCAGAGCCAAACAGTTCAGGCATATATCTCCCTGTGGGTGTTGTTTTTGTCAATTTACCACTTGAACTGGCAAAATTAAAATGCTCATAATTTTCGGAGTCGCTCATGCCCACTGCATCGTCCAACATGGTTCGCACCTTGGTGCTGCGTGAGTTTGAAGACGGCAAACGCGACGACGGGCTTTGGTTGCAAGGGGATGCGAAAGGGCTGTTGCTCAAGCAAATTCGTGGCGCAGTGGCCAAAGACAACACTGGCGTGCGCTCAGGTCATGCAAGTTTGGCCGAGTTCTTAGCGGCCAAGGCAATTACTGCGGGGAAGAAGTAGCCGTTGGATGCGTCCGCATGGACAGCGCGGGTTGGCGTCTGGCGGGTTTGACTTGGGTTTGTTGGATGGATGCCATCAATTGTGCTTGCGCCGATGGTTCAGGCAGTTTGAATTCATTGCCGATCCCAATTTGCGTCGCCGCCGCTTTGCGCAGCAGCAACTGCGCCGTCATCATGTGGGTGTAGGTGTGCTTGGCGCTGTCAGACCAATCGTTCCACTCGTGACGCAGTGTTTTGATGTGGTCGCGCAAAAACTGGTCGATTTCTGGCTCCTCCAAGCAATGCTTGATGGTTTCTTTAGCCTTTTCCAAAAAAGGCTGAATCTCATCGGGCGGTGCAGTGGTTGGTTCGTCCATCGTCGTCTCTGGTCGTTGGGGGGGGGCGTAGCCTTTGTTCCATTTTAGCGCCTCGATCAGTTGACGAATATCAAATCGAAGTGCATTTCATTCAGCACGCGCTTGACGCGGGAAGTCAATAGGAATGCAATGACATGACGTCTAGACCAAGCCATTGGGCGCTTGTGTTTTTTAGGTCATTTGAAAGGTGCTGTATGAAAAAAAATCTTCTTTTGGGATTGCTTGCGTTCACTTTTGCGTCGGGGGCTTTTGCGGACAGAGATCGCATGGAGCGCCGCGAAGAGTTTGAGCGTCGCCCGCATCCGGATGCACGCTGGCACAGCGACGCGGGTTGGCTTGTGCCCGCCATCATTGGGGGGGCACTGGTCTACAGCGCAGTCAATAGCCAGCCTCGTCAAACAGTCATTGTTCAGCAACCCCAGCAGTTCTACCCCATTGAACCAGGGCAACCACAACTGCCCCCTAGGGGCTACCACTGGGAGCAAATCGTAGATGCCAACTGCAACTGCAACCGAGTGGTGTTGGTCAGAAATTAACCGCCATCCCATCATGGATGCTTGGTGAAAGAGATGACTTATGCGCAATTTAATAAAAGGGTTTTTTAAAACACCGGAATCTTTAGGGTTTCGTGAGTCTTTTGAGCAATCTTTTGATCCGATGATGCAGATGGAGCCAAGTGGAAATATTATTTTCTTGAACAAAGCTGCCGAATCGTTGTGGGGGTATTCGCATTCAGAACTCATTGGAAAAGGCATGGCGCAATTGTTGGATGGCCTCCAAGGTATCTCAATTGAAACCCAATTGAATCAATGGGCCGGTTCTGTCCAAGAGGTCCGAATTCGTCGCAAGGACGGGATTTTTTTACTTGGAAGTATGTCTTTGTCAAAGATTTCTATAGGCAATCGCTATAACTTTAGTGCGGTATTTAGAGACGCAACTGGCGTCCAAGAGGAAAGAGAAAGATATCGCCAGATTCTTGGGCAGGCGATCGATGCTGTGGTTTCGATTGATGAGAATAATTGCGTTACTTTTTATAACGCAGCAGCGGAAAAACTCTTCGGTTATGGAGGGGATGAGGTGCTGGGTCAGAATGTCAAGATGTTGGTGCCTATGGATATTCAGCCACACCATGACCAATACATCAACGCAAACCGAACGACGGGGGTCAATAAAATTGTTGGCAAAACCCGTGAGGTCGAAATTAACCGTAAAGATGGTAAAAAAATTTGGGGCCAGTTGTCTGTGTCAAAAGTGATGCTGGGCAACAAAATTATTTACACCGGTTTTCTGAAAGATATTACGTCTCAACGCGGTGCATTTGAGATGCTCAAGCAAACCTTGGAACAGGCGATAGATGCGGTCGTTTCCATTGATGAGAGCAATTGCGTTACTTTTTTTAATACAGCGGCGGAGCGTCTCTTTGGTTATGGTCGTGAAGAGGTCTTAGGCCAAAACGTCAAGATGTTGGTGCCTATGGAGATTCAGTCGCACCATGACCAATACATCAACGCAAACCGCACGACGGGTGTCAATAAGATTGTGGGTAAAACACGAGAGGTAGAAATCAACCGGAAAGACGGTAGCAAAATTTGGGGGCAGTTGTCAGTATCAAAGATCTACTTAGATGACAAGATGATCTATACCGGCTTCCTAAAGAATACCAATCAAGAACATCTCAATCGCACAAATATCAACAGTGCAATGGATGAGGTGTTGAGTTCGGGTAATCAGATCAATCAAATTGTGACCGTTCTCAATGACATTGCGGCTGAAACAAAATTGTTATCGCTCAATATTTCTATCGTGGCAGCAAGCGCCGGTGATTCGGCGCTTGGCATTGCCGTTTTGGCAAGTGAGTTACAAAAACAATCAGATATTTCGACTCAGTCAGCAGCAAAGATTGAGGCTTTGATTACACAAACAAAAAACCGGATTGACACGCTAGACAAGTCTTTACGAACGCTTGAATAGGGTGTCAGGCCAGATTTCCCAGTAATTGCCCGAGAAAATTTGGGCGCACAAGGAGTAAGAAAAATGAATCAAATTACGTCTTTTCTGGTATTCGTGTTTATGTTGGCGGGCCTTGCCATCGGCACACAGGTTAATCTTTATTTGGCGCTGCCTTTCTTTGGTGTTGCCCTCGTCACGGCGTTTTCGCTGAAGATGGCCAATGTCTGGGAGAAATTCGTCATCTTGAGGATGGGAAAACTGCAAAGTGTCAAAGGGCCTGGCATGTTTGCCATCATCCCCGTCTTCGACAGTGTGGTCGCTGTCATTGATGAACGCATTCAAACCACGGCGTTCAATGCCGAGCAGGCGCTCACCAAGGACACAGTTCCCGTCAACGTGGATGCGATTATTTTTTGGCATGTGCTTGATTCTGAAAAAGCGGCACTCGCCATCACCAATTACCGCGAAGCCATCGACCGTGTGGCCCAAACCACCTTGCGCGAGATGATTGGTTCTTCCATGCTGGCCTCACTCTTGTCTGATCGAAAGGCCACCGACGAGCAGCTCAAAGACGAGATTGGTAAAAAAACTGCGCCATGGGGCATCTCTGTCGGCTCGGTAGAGATTCGCGACGTTGCCATTCCCGTTGCTTTGCAGGATGCCATGTCGCGCCAAGCTCAGGCTGAGCGCGAGAAACAGGCACGCGTGATTCTTGGTTCAGCCGAGGCTGCGATTGCCGGGAAGTTTGTCGAAGCCGCTGATATTTACGCAGGGCATCCCGCTGCACTTCAACTCAGAGCCATGAATATTATTT
The DNA here is from genome assembly GCA_947373245.1 of Comamonadaceae bacterium. Classification (GTDB taxonomy): domain Bacteria; phylum Pseudomonadota; class Gammaproteobacteria; order Burkholderiales; family Burkholderiaceae_C; genus Limnohabitans. The sequence continues at coordinate 3,712 of CANBWY010000043.1, read as the reverse complement.
ACGAGACCACGAAGGAGCGAGGTGCCACGATTTTGATCCCGAGCGCGATGGTTGACAGCCTGAACCCATCGGTCACAAGTCTGGCCCTTGCACTTGCAACGAAAGAAGTGGCCGATCCTGATGCGGCTTCGCCGCAAGCCGCAGCTGCCTAAATGACCCGAAGTTTTAAATAAGGTGTGTACTTTGTGGGCGAGGCTTTATTTGGAAGTTTCTAATCGTTCCGTATGAATAAAGACCAAGAGCCGCCTTCTCATCATTAGTGCTGCATGTGATGTCAGGATCAGTAATGATCCCTTGGAAAGGATGTGTGCCACGATTGAGCAGTTGAAACAAGATAACTGCGAGCGCATAACTGCCAACAAATGCCCCCAGATATGACCCCATCATTTCTGCATTCGGTGTGACCGACATTGTGATTTGAGCTGCAATCATGTCAGAAATGCCTGCAAGGATTGGCAACAACGCCAACAAGGCATGAAAGACCTGTTCTCTAAGCTCAATGCGGGCGATTTGGCAGGAGCGCAAAAAGCTTACGCTGCATTTGCTGTGAACAACAACATCAAAAGCGACAGTCCCATGGGCCAACTCGGTGATGCATTGAAAAACGGCAACTTGGCGGCTGCCGAAAAAATTGCACAGTCTTTGCAAAAAAACCGTGCCACCAGTCCAGTCTCTGCACAAGCCAACGCCAACAACCAACAAGTGGCTTCCACACTGAGCATGTTGCGTGGCCAAGGTGGGCAGGTCGATACTTTGGTCTAGGCTTGTTTCCTTGGAATCCAACAGATCTTTATTGGCCTTGTATCAATTATTGGTTGCCTCACTCCAATTCACGCGTGAACAGCAGTCAAGTTAGCTGACGAAAAGCATTAAATGGCCGTTCAAGGCACTTTTACCTCACATGCTCATTCGAAACGCTACATCATCAATAGATATCGGATTAAGCAAAAAAGAACCCGCCGAGGCGGGTTCTTACTAAATCAAATCAATCACGCCAATTATTTTGATTTGGCACTCTCGATTGCTTCCAAACGGATACGGTTGTATTCGGCTTTTTCAACAGGCACCGCATTTGGGTTGCCTAAGTCATTCATGTAAATTCGGTTTGTTTCACGAGCACTCAATGCTGCCAATGCTGCGATCGCAGTGACGGCCAATGTGATCGAGCCAATCGTCATTGGAATATCCACTGCTCCGGGGGGTGCAACAGTCGCGAACAATGCAGGTAGCAAAGCTGTGATGAGTGTGCCAACGTTTTGAGAAATCGCCATTGCAGACACTCGTGAACGTGTTGGAAACAGTTCAGGGTAGAAACTTGGGAATGTAGCGTTGTAGCCTTGATACACAACACCCCACATTAACAGTGACATGCAGATAGCCAATGGCACGTTGTGGATACTGATGGCGTACAGGTACGCGAACGATAGCAAGCCTGCACCCAACGCCCCAATGATGATGGGAGGACGACGACCAATCTTGTCAGACAGATTGCCAACGTATGGAATCACAATCACTGCCAAGCAGTTGCCCAATACGGGAATCCAAAGATAAACGTCTTTGCTGAAGCCAATGCCGTAGCTGGCTTGGACTGCGTAAGCTGCACCAAAAATTGTGGTGACAACAGGAATCACGTTCATCAACGCCATGCATACAACTCGAAGCATGTCTTTCCAGCTGTTGGTAAATGCTTCAACAATTGGAGCTTTGGGAGCTTCATGTTGAGAGTTTTCCTCAGCAAAAGCGGGAGTTTCTTCAACTTCACGACGAATGATGAAGCCAACGATGATGACGATAAAGCTCAACAAAAATGGAACTCTCCAACCCCATGTATTGAAGTCTTCTGTTGGCAAGTAATACGCTAATGGCAAGAACACCGCTGCTGCAAGAATTTGTCCAGCCTGAACGCCTTGCAGGGTAAAGCTGGAGTAGTAGCCACGACGGCCAAATGGGGCGTGCTCCAAAATCATTGAGCTTGCGCCAGAGATTTCACCAGCAACAGCGAAGCCTTGGATCAAACGCAAAATAACCAACAGAGCTGGAGCCCACAAACCAATTTGGTCATAGGTTGGCAACAAACCAACAGCCATTGTCGAGAAGCCCATCAAGAACATACAGATGATAAGAACTTGCTTGCGCCCTTTGGTATCACCCCAATGACCCAAAAAGAAGGCGCCGATGGGACGAGCTACGTAACCCACACCATACGTTGCCAGTGATGCAACGATTGCGGTTTTTGGGTCAGTAGATGGGAAAAAGATTTGCGGAAAAATCAACGATGCGGCAGTGGCATAGATGAAGAAATCGTAGTACTCGAGTACTGATCCAATCCAGCCACTAGCAGTAGCTTTTTTCGTTTGTTGTGAGCCTCGTGGCTCGTGTTTGGTTGTTTGTGACATTGAAATCCCGTAACAAGAATGTGGTTTTTTTGGAGGAAACAGAAATGTACAAACTGGTTAATTTTTTACATCTAGGGTTATTACCTATTTTTATCCGCAATAACAAACAAGCTGTTATGCAATTTATGCATAGCGGAGATTGGTAGCAGCCGCCCAGCAGCCTGAGGAAAGGTCGCCTCCAATCTCTGCTTTCAGATTTCAGATTTCAGTTTGTTCGGAAATCTCAAGAGCATCGTCAACCTCGATACCAAGGTATCTAACAGTCGATTCCAGCTTGGTGTGACCAAGGAGCAGTTGCACTGCTCTGTTGAATTGCATCCAATAGTGAGCCACTAAACCTAGGTATTTGCATCCAAATTTGACCCACGTAGTCAAACTGTCCTGCTCAACACTGAGCAGGAGACACAGGAGTGATCAACGTGGCGTTATTAAGTGTGATCAGGCGGTGGCACCTGAGAGATGGAATGAGCATTCGGGAAATATCCCGACGAACGGGTTTATCGCGCAACACCGTGCGCAAGTACTTAACCAGTGGCGTGGTCGAACCCAAATATCCGGCACGCTCCGTTGCCAATAAGCTCGATGCCTTTGCCTCCAAGCTGGAGGGTTGGCTCAAGAGCGAGGCTAAGAAAGGCCGTAAACAGCGGCGTATCGTGCTGAACAGGCCTGCAACAAGGCCCAAGAGCGTGCTCAAGGCAGTCGCAATGCCAAGCGTGTGCAGTCGTGGGTGTGGCCCGAGGTAGCGTGTTACCTTGGGATTGAGTGGAGTCCTGAGCAGATTGCAGACAAGCTGCCAGTTAGTCATGAGGCGGTGTACCAACACGTCTATGCCGACAAAGCCAGCGGTGGCAAGTTGCATAAGGGCCTGCGCAGCCAAAAGCCCAGGCGCAAACGCCACCTGTGCGGGCGTGACAGGCGTGGGCAGATTCCCAACCGTTGCTCCATCAGTGAACGCCCCGCTCATATTGAAGGACGCAAGCGTGTCGGGCATTGGGAGGGCGATACGGTCATTGGCGCTGGTCACAGCCAAGCGATCGTGACGGTGGTGGAGCGCAAGAGCGGCTATGCCAAGCTCAAGAAGGTGGCCAACAAAAGTGCCGAGCTGGTCAGCCAAGCTATTGAGGATGTACTCAAGCCCGTGAACGCACGGGTCAAGACCTTGACGGTGGACAACGGCAAAGAGTTCGCGTACCACCAGAAGGTTGATCAGGCGTTGGGAATTCAGACTTACTTCGCTGACCCCTATTGCAGTTGGCAGCGGGGCAGCAACGAAAACTTCAACGGCTTACTGCGTCAATACATCCCTAAGAAGCGCC
>CANBWY010000042.1 GCA_947373245.1 Comamonadaceae bacterium | reverse complement strand
GCGAGCGAAGCAAAAAAGAAAACACAACATGAAATGTCCCTTCTGCGGCCACCTAGAAACCCAAGTCGTCGAAACCCGCATGTCGGAAGACGGCGACTCGATTCGCCGCCGTCGCCAATGCGGGGCTTGTGGCAAGCGTTACACCACCTATGAACGCGCCGATGTGAGCTTTCCCAACATTGTCAAAAAAGACGGTCGCCGCATCGAATACAAACGCAACAAGCTGCTCGAGTCCATGGGCCTCGCCCTGCGCAAACGCCCCGTCAGCACCGAACAAGTCGACAACGCCATTGAGCGCATCGAAGAAAAGCTCATGTCCTTGGGGCAACGCGAAGTGCCCTCCACCCGCATTGGTGAATTGGTGATGCGTGAACTGAAAAAACTCGACAAAGTGGCCTACATACGCTTTGCCAGCGTGTACCGCAGCTTCGAAGACATTGACGACTTCAAGAGCTTGGTGGACGAAGTTCGTAAGTAGTTTTCGAGTCTCAGCCTTGCGCTGACACTTCTTGAAAACCTAGCATTTGCGTCATGCAAACGCTGGGTTTTTTCACGCCTCACGAAAGTGCCTCGCACGGGTTCACACTCGTCGAACTCTTGCTGTGCTTGGGGCTGATGGCGGGCATCGCCGCTTTCGCGCTTCTCAACTGGCAACGCGTGCAAGAGCGCAGCCGCGTTGAAGCCGCCCGCGATCAGCTGATCAACGATTTGCAAAGTGCCCGCATGCGCGCCCTGCAACACGGTGAAACTTTGCAATTGGTGCGCCTGCGTGATTGCACGTGGGCCACGTCAGCAGAGAGCGATTGGAGTTGTGGCTGGGAGCTGCACACCAAAGCCACTCAGACGGTCTTGCAAACCTCGCAGCTGTCAACCCCCTTGCAAGTGACGTTTGCAAAATCCACACCGCTGGACATCAACCCACGCGGCGATTTAGGCACGGTGGGCGAGCGTTGGGTGATCAAGTCGCGCCAAACCGCCTTCAACATTGCCAGCACCTTGTGCCTGAGCAGTGCCAGCCGTTTGCGCTGGCAATCGGGTGAGTCATGCAGTTGAAACACGCGCCGGGTTTTGCCATGATTGAAACATTGATGGCTTTGCTGATCTTGGCGTTTGGCGTGCTGGGCTTGTTGTGGATGCACCAACAAGCCTTGGTCTTGCAACGTCAGCAGCTCATGCGCGCCGTCGCCTCCGGCTTGGCCGACGATTTCGCCGAACGTATGCACCTCAATGCACCGCAAGCCGCGTTGTACACCAAGGCTTGGGGTGCGCTCAGCAGCAACGCAGGCCCTGACTGTGCAGCCACGCCCTGCCCCCGCAGCGCCTTGGCGCTATGGGACTTGCAACAACTGCAACACACGCTGCAAGAGCAACTGCCTGAGGGTGATGCCACCGTGTTCGCCCTGCCCCAGAACCGCGATTGGTGGGGCATCGTCATCGCTTGGCGCGATGCCAACGAAACCTACCGCACCGATACCACGGCGGCCACACCGCCTTGCCGCACGCAAATGAGCTGCTGGCGTCTTTTCTTCAAGCCCATCCGATGAAGACACCCTCACCGCATGGCCACACCTTGCCCGAACTGTTGGTGGGCATGGCCCTCGGCTTGATGGTGATCGCGGCTGCCATCACCGCTTACGGAACGGGCAAGCAAACTTGGGCGGCCATGGCAGCCACTGATGCGGTGTATGCCAATGCACACATCGCGCTGCGCAATTTGCGCGAACAGGCACTTCTGGCGGGTGGCGCGTATCTACAAGCGAACAGCAGCAAAGACGGCCGCCTCAGCGTTGTCGTGTCAACGGGCGAAGAAATGGGCCAAGCCGCGCTCAGTGGCATCCACGGCAGCAAATCTATCGAGAGCCTCACGCTGGGACATTGGCATGCGCTGGATGACGTCGATTGCCAAGGCAACACAGGAGGCACACAGGCCAGCATTCGCAATGACTACAAACTCAACACCAACAAAGAGCTGACGTGCAAAGACCTCAACCTGAACAATGGCACCTACCAAGCCTTGGCCGAGGGCGTGGAAGACTTTCAGCTGCGCTACGCCGAGGCCAACCCGGCCACACAAACCCTGCAATGGAAAACGGCAAACCAAGTCACAGCCATGTCCCAAGTTTTGGCCATTGAGGTGTGCTTGCGCGTAGCCAGCCTCGCCACCGTCAACCTTGGCAAGCCCAATCCAAACCAAAAAGGATGCTCGGGCGAAGCACTGCTCGCCGATGGCCGTGTGCGCCGCGTGTTCAAACGGGTCATCGCACTGCGTCAGCGTGATGACGTCATGCCATGAGTCGCCGCATTCAACACCGAGGGTTTGCGCTTCCCACGCTCATGGCCCTGCTCGCCATGGCCAGCATCGCCACGCTGCTGGCCATGCGCAACCTTTGGGTCAACGCGCAGCTCCTCAATGCGCAAGACGACCTGTTGCGCACCCAGCACAAAGCCGAAGCGGTGTTGCCTGTGGCCTTGGCAGACCTCCTGGGCACAGCCAACACAGGCAACACAACCAATAGCAACGGCGAGGTCACCTCAAGCTTGCGCCACACAGCGGGCAGCCAGACGCAAACACATGCGTTCTTTCCTACATCCAGCGCGGAGTACGACTTGTTGCGCCAGCGCTTAAGCACAGGGATAGGCACAGACACATGCAACGCGGGTATTTGCGCGCCCAGCACACTCGACCCCAACAGCACCAAAGCGAGTTACTGGAAAACACAAACCACCACCGCCATGGCCGTCAATGCAACCGACACACCTGACGGTGGCAACACCGCTTGGTATTGGATCGAAGTTTTTCCGCAAGCCAACACCACCACCTTCGCCTATCGCATCACAGCACTCGCGAACGGGGTGATGCCCGGAAGCAGCACAGTGCTGCAAACCATTTGGACGCGCAATACGCCTACCACCTCCGCAACGACCAGCGCAGGCCAGTGGCAGAGCTGGCATCTGCTGCACGACTGAGACCCCCACCCCATGAAAAACGCACACCATGCAGCACCGGGCTTCACGCTGATCGAACTTTGCATCGCGCTCGCCTGCATCGCCCTACTCAGCAGCTTCGCGTGGCCCAGCTACCAAAGCCTCATGCTACGCAGCCAGCGCGCCCAAGCGCGAACCTCGTTACTGCAAGCCGCCCATTGGTTTGAGCGCGCCGCCAGCGCCAACGGGAGCTACCCCATCCCCAGCGATGTGCCCGCCAGCGTGCTGCAAATCGATGGCCAACGCTACACGATGCGCATCACCAGCACCGCACAAAGCTACACCCTCAGCGCCACGCCTTTGGGCGTTCAAACGGCTGACGCCTGCGGCACCTTGACGGTCAACCACTTAGGGCAACGCGGCGTGCAAGGCGCCAGCCAAACCGCCGCGCAATGCTGGAGCCGATAAGCCTCATCCGACACCCTCGCCATACATAATTGCGCCATGAGTTTTTCTGCGCACGACACCACCCACATGACGCACGCCTTGGCCTTGGCGCGCGAGGCCTTGTTTTTGACCTCGCCCAACCCCCGCGTGGGCTGTGTCATCGTGGACGCACACAACAAGGTACTGGGCTACGGCCACACCCAACGCGCGGGCGAGGCACATGCCGAAGTCATGGCCTTGCGTGACGCACACGCCAAGCGCAACAGCGTCAAAGGTGCCACCGCCTATGTGACGCTTGAGCCCTGCAGCCACCAAGGCCGCACCGGCCCCTGCTGCGATGCGCTCATCCAAGCAGGCTTGGACCGCGTGGTGGTGGCCGAAAGCGATCCCAACCCCTTGGTCAGCGGCCAAGGCATTGCACGCTTGCGCGCAGCAGGTGTGCAAGTGGACGTGGGCTTGCTCGGCGAAGAAGCCCACGAACTCAACATCGGCTTTTTCAAACGCATGACCCACGGCACACCCTGGGTGCGCATGAAAATCGCGGCCTCGCTCGACGGCCAAACCGCTCTAGAAAACGGCGTGAGCCAGTGGATCACCTCAGCGCCCGCCCGCCAAGACGGCCATGCATGGCGCGCCCGCGCCTGCGCTGTGCTCACCGGCATTGGCACAGTGATCGCGGACGACCCACAGCTTGACGTGCGTGCTGTGCCCACCCCACGACAACCCACGCTGGTGGTGATGGACAGCCAGCTTGAAACGCCCATCACCGCCAAACTCTTTGCACCGCAACGCCCTGTGTGGATGTACTGCGCGGTGGACCAGCCACAACGCCGCGCCGCGTTGGAAGCCAAGGGTGCACAAGTCATTTGCCTGCCCAACGACAGCGGCAAAGTCGATCTGGCAGCCATGCTGAAAGACTTAGGCGACAGGCAAATCAACGAAGTTCACGTCGAAGCGGGCCACAAACTCAACGGCTCATTGCTGCGCGCCGGCTTGGTCGACGAGCTGCTCACCTACCTCGCGCCCAAACTGATGGGCCAAGGCCGAGGCATGACAAATTTGGGGCCTTTCACCACTTTGGACGATGCAACAGCCCTCACGTTTCACGAAGTGACACAAATAGGCCCTGATTTAAGGATATTGGCCCGCCTCGCACGGTAAGCGGGGCGTAAACCTGCGAAAATATCGCTCTATGTTCACCGGAATCATCACCGGCGTGGGGCGCATCACCGCTGTCCACGACCTGGGTAGCTCTTTAAGCCACGGCAAGCGTCTCACCATTGAGGCCCCTGCCGGGTATCTCGACGACGTCACACTGGGGGACAGCATCGCGCTCAACGGCGCTTGCATGACGGTCACCAGCTTTGACCTCGACACACACACCTTCACCATCGACATCTCTGTGGAATCACTGGCGCGTACCAGTGGTTTATCAGAGCTTGGCCGCGTCAACCTTGAAAAAGCCTTGCGTGCCCATGACCGCTTAGGCGGCCACATCGTGTCAGGCCATGTGGACGGCATAGGACACGTGAGCCACTTTGCGCAAATCGGCGAAAGCTGGGAGCTGCGCATCTTGGCCCCCATGGACTTGGCCAAATACTTGGCTTTTAAGGGCTCCATCACCATCAACGGCGTGAGCCTGACCGTGAACCGTGTGCAAGATTTCTTTGACGCCGATGGCCCACTGGGCTTGCGCGGCGCAGAAGTCAGCATCAACCTCATTCCTCACACCGTGGACAACACCGCTTTGGGCTCGCTCAAAGCAGGTAGCACGGTGAACCTCGAAATTGACACCGTGGCCCGCTACGTTGAACGCATGTTGCGTGTTGACGCCTCGCTGGGCAACGCGGCCACCTTGAAAGCCAAGCCATGAGTACCGTCAACGCCACAGGCAAAACACCTGTCAGCATTTCCCCTGTCGAAGACATCGTGGCCGAGATGAAAGCGGGCCGCATCGTCATCTTGGTGGACGAAGAAGACCGCGAGAACGAAGGCGACTTGGTGCTGGCGTCTGACCACGTCACGCCGGAGGCCATCAACTTCATGGCCCGTTTTGGCCGTGGCTTGATTTGCCTCACGCTGACCCGCGAGCGCTGCGAGTTTTTAAAACTGCCGCCTATGGCCGCACGCAATGGCACGTTCTACAGCACGGCCTTCACGGTGTCCATTGAAGCCGCAGTTGGCGTCACAACCGGCATCTCTGCCGCCGACCGCTCGCGCACCATCGAAGTGGCTGTGGCCAAAGCGACCCAGCCGACTGACTTGGTGCAACCCGGCCATGTGTTCCCCCTGCAAGCGGTAGACGGCGGTGTGCTCATGCGCGCGGGCCACACCGAAGCAGGTTGTGACTTGGCCGCGATGGCAGGCTGCTCGCCCTCTTCTGTGATTTGCGAAATCATGAAAGACGACGGCACCATGGCCCGCTTGCCTGATTTACAAATCTTCGCTGCTGAACACGGCTTGAAGATCGGCACCATCGCCGACCTGATTGCCTACCGCAGCCGCAACGAATCGCTGGTGCACAAAGTCAGCTCACGCACCATGCACACCGCGCACGGGGCGTTCACCGCCAACGCCTACAAAGACATGACCAGCGGCGACGTGCACATGGCGCTCGTCAAAGGCACATGGGACGCTGAGACAGAAGTGCTGGCCCGTGTACACGAACCTCTCTCGGTGCTCGATGCGCTTGAGCCCAACCGTGTCATGCACTCTTGGGGTTTGGATGCGGCTTTGGCACGCATCCACGCGGAGGGCACAGGTGTGGTTGTTTTGCTCAACTGCGGCGAAAGCGGCGAACAGCTGTTGGCCCAGTTTGACGGCACCGCTCGCTCGGCCCACGGCCCCGAACGTGGTCGTATGGACTTGCGCAGCTACGGCGTGGGTGCGCAAATCTTGCGCGACTGCGGCGTGCACAAAATGCGCCTTATGGGCAACCCGCGCCGTATGCCCAGCATGACGGGCTACGGACTTGAAATCACGGGCTACCTCTCCAAAGAGTAAAACCATCAAAGAATAAAACCACGAAGAATAAAAAATATGTTTGTCTCCAACCTCGGCTCCACCACCACGCTCGACGGCAGCGCTTTGAAAATTGGCATCGTCCAAGCGCGCTTCAACGACGACATCACCAACGCACTGGCCACAGCTTGCATCGCCGAACTCAAAGCCATGGGCGTGGCGGATGACCGCATCACCCATGTGTATGTGCCGGGCGCACTCGAAGTGCCTTTGGCCTTGGCGGCGCTCGCGCAAATTGAAGACCCAGAGCCGTTCAGCGCCCTCATCGCGCTGGGCTGCATCATCCGTGGCGAGACCTACCACTTCGAGTTGGTGGCCAACGAATCTGGTGCAGGCGTGACCCGTGTCGCCATGGACTACCACGTGCCCATTGCCAACGCCATCATCACCACCGAAGACATGCCACAAGCCATAGCCCGTCAAACCGACAAAGGCCGCGATGCGGCTCGCGTCGCCGTCGAAATGGCCTTGTTGCTGGAGCGCTTGGCATGAGCGAACACCACAGCACCGACGACAAAGCCTCACGCAAAACAGCCAGCAAATCGGGTCGCAGCCGTTCGCGTGAATTTGCCTTGCAAGGCCTCTACCAATTTTTGGTGGGCAACAACGAAGCCGCCGACATTGATGTGTTCACCCGCGACCTGAGTGGCTTCCACAAATCCGACTCGGTGCATTACGACGCTTTGTTGTACGGCTGCATTGAGCAACGCGAAATTTTGGACTCATTGATTGAACCTTTGCTCGACCGCAAGCTCGACGAAATCTCCCCCATCGAACACGCCGTGATGTGGATGGGTGCTTACGAGTTCCAACACTGCATCGACGTGCCTTGGCGCGTGGTGCTGAACGAATACATCGAACTCGCCAAATCATTTGGCGGCACTGACGGTCACAAGTATGTGAACGGCGTGCTCAACGGCTTGGCGCCCCAGCTGCGCGCCCTCGAAGTCGCGTCTGACCGCGCCAAAGGCAAAGTTCAAAACTGATGGGCGGCTGATGATGAAGATCGCCCAGCGCGCACAACGCATTGAGCCTTTCTATGTGATGGAGGTGGCCAAGGCCGCCGCCGAGCGTGCCGCACTGGTGGCGCACACCGATGCGCCCATGATTTTTTTGAACATCGGTGAACCCGATTTCACGGCACCGCCTTTGGTGCAAGAAGCGGCCGCACGCGCTGTGCACGATGGCGCCACGCAGTACACCCCCGCCCTAGGCTTGACGGAATTGCGCGAGCGCATCAGCGCTTGGTACAGCACGCGCTTTGGCGTACACGTGCCAGCGCGGCGCATCGTCATCACGGCCGGTGCCTCGGCTGCGTTGCAGCTGGCCTGCTTGGGCTTAATTGAAGCTGGCGACGAAGTGCTCATGCCCGACCCGAGTTACCCCTGCAACCGCCACTTTGTGAGCGCCGCCGAAGGCCGCGCGGTGTTGGTGCCCACCACCGCGGCTGAGCGTTTTCAGCTCAGCGCCGAACAGGTACGCACGCATTGGACCAAACAAACACGCGGCGTGTTGTTGGCCTCGCCGTCTAACCCCACAGGCACCTCCATCCACCCCGCTGAGTTGCGTGCCATTCACAACGAGGTGTCGCAACGCGGTGGTACCACGCTGATTGACGAGATTTATTTGGGCCTGAGCTACGACGCGCAGTTTGGTCAATCGGCGCTGGGCATCGATGACCAAATCATCAGCATCAACAGCTTTTCAAAGTACTTCAACATGACAGGCTGGCGCTTGGGCTGGCTGGTGGTGCCCGATGCGCTGGTGCCCGTGATGGAGCGATTGGCGCAAAACCTGTTCATCTGTGCCAGCACCGTGGCACAACACGCCGCACTCGCTTGCTTTGAGGACCAGAGCATTGCCGAATACGAACGCCGCCGTGCCGAGTTCAAAGCGCGCCGCGACTACTTTGTGCCCGCCCTCAACGCGCTGGGTTTGCACGTGCCTGTCATGCCCGATGGCGCGTTTTACGCCTGGGCGGATTGCACAACAGCAGCCGACAAACTGGGCGTCACAGGCAGTTGGGACTTTGCATTTGAAGTGATGAACCAAGCCAACCTCGCCATCACACCTGGCCGCGACTTTGGCCATGCCGACACCTCGCGCTTTGTGCGCTTTTCGACCGCTCGCTCTTTGCCTGAGTTGCAAGCCGCGGTCGCCCGTTTACACACCTTGCTGGGCTGATTCATGCGTACCGTTTTCGAACACCCCATTCGGGTTTATTGGGAAGACACGGATGCCGGCGGCATCGTCTTCTACGCCAACTACCTCAAATTCTTCGAACGTGCCCGCACCGAGTGGCTGCGTGCGCTTGGCATTGGCCAGCATGCGCTGCGCCAAGAAACAGGCGGCATGTTTGTGGTGAGTGAAACCACCGTGAAATACCACCGCCCCGCCAAGCTCGACGACCAGCTGCGCGTCACCGCCACCTTGGCCGAAGGTGGCCGCGCCAGCCTGGTCATCGCCCAACAAGCATGGCTTGACGAAACTTTACTTTGCGAAGGCACGATTCGTATCGGTTGGGTCGATGCCGCCACGATGAAGCCTGCGAGAATCCCCTCTTCTGTATTGGAACGCCTGACATGACACAAGACTTTTCCATCATCCATTTGTTACTCAACGCCAGTTGGGTCGTGCAACTGGTGGTGCTGATCCTGATGGGAGTTTCCATCACCAGCTGGGCCGCCATCTTTCGCAAGATTGGTTCGCTCAAACGCGTCAAAGAACTCAACGACACCTTCGAGCGCGACTTCTGGTCGGGCACCAGCTTGAACGAGTTGTTTGCCGCGGCTGCCCAAAACGCCAAGAGCTCGGGCCCCATGGAACGCATCTTTGCCAGCGGCATGCGCGAATACCAAAAACTGCGCGAACGCCGCATCAACGACAGCAGCGCTTTGATGGACGGCGCACGCCGCGCCATGCGCGCCAGCTACCAACGCGAGATGGATGCGATTGAATCCAACCTGTCGATGCTCGCCTCCGTCGGTTCTGTGTCGCCTTACGTCGGCTTGTTTGGCACGGTGTGGGGCATCATGCACGCCTTCACCGGTTTGGCTGGCATGCAGCAGGTCACGCTGGCCAAAGTGGCGCCCGGTATTGCCGAAGCGCTGGTGGCCACGGCCATTGGTTTGTTCGCCGCGATCCCTGCCGTGCTGGCCTACAACCGCTTCTCACGCGACATTGATCGCGTGTCCATCAAGTTAGAAACCTTCATCGAAGAGTTCAGCAACATCTTGCAGCGCAATGTCAGCGCCAGCACGCTGACCCATTAAGCAGGAAGACGCAGCATGGCTTCTATTGCCCCTCGCTCTGGCCGTGGCCGTCGCGCCATGAACGACATCAACATGGTGCCGTTCATTGACGTGATGTTGGTCTTGCTCATCATCTTCATGGTGACGGCGCCGCTCATCTCTCCCAGCGTGATTGATTTGCCCAGCGTGGGCAAAGCAGCCACCGTACCCGACCAAGTGATTCATGTGGAGATCAGCAAAGAAGAGCGCATCAGTGTGAAAAGCACTGGCACCGTGAACAAGACCCTCAACAGCACACTGAAAGACCTGGCCCGCGATGTGCGTGAGCTGCAAGGTGAAACCGCGCAAGGGCCTGTGGTGATCACAGCTGACCGCAACATCAAATACGAAACCGTGGTCAAAGCCATGGACACGCTGCAACGCGCAGGGGTGCAGCGCGTGGGTTTGTCCGTGCAGTTGGTGGATTGATTTTTTGAGCCATGCGCGCACACGCCCAGCATCTTGAGTTTGCCCCGCCGCCGCCCCGTGGCACAACACGTTCTGTGGGTGCGTCCTTGGTGGTGCACGCCTTGCTACTTGTGGCGTTGACTGCGGGCATTCAGTGGAAGCAAGACGACAGTTTGTCAGTGGAGTCCGAGCTGTGGTCTGCCGTGCCCATGGCGGCTGCGCCTAAGTTGGTGGAGGTCGAAACACCGCCCCCACCGCCTGAGCCCACGCCTAAGCCAGTGCCCGTTCCCAAACCTGTGGTGAAGCCACCAGAGCCTGTCGCGCCGAACCGCGATGCAGACATTGCTTTGGCCAAAAAACGAAAAATCGACGAAGCCAAAAAACAAGAAGCCAAGCGTGAAGAAGAAAAGCACAAAGAAGCGCTGAAGAAAGAGGACGAGAAAAAGGCCAAGGCCAAACTTGACGAAGACAAACGCAAGCTAGAGGCCAAAAAAGAAGAAGCGCGCAAAGACAAAGAACGTAAAGAAAAAGAAGCGAAGAAACTGCAAGAGCAAAAAGACAGCAAAGCCTCGGCGGAAGAAGCCAAAAAGCTCGACGCCATTCGCAAAGAAAATATGAAACGCATCGCGGGCCTCGCAGGGGCCAGCGGCAGCGAAGGGGCCACCGGCACCGCCATGAAGTCCTCGGGTCCATCTGACAGCTATGGCGGTCGCATCCGCGCACGCGTCAAACCCAACATCACCTTCACCGAGGATGTGGTGGGCAACCCCGCAGCTGAAGTGGAGGTCAATTGCGCCCCCGACGGCACCATTGTCAGCCGCAAATTACTCAAATCCAGCGGCAACACCGCCTGGGACAATGCCGTGCTCAAAGCCATTGACAAGACTGAAGTGTTGCCGCGCGACACCGACGGCCGCGTGCACACACCACTGCTGCTCGTCTTCCGTCCCAAAGACTAAGCCCCACTCGAAAAACTTCTTTGTTAGAACGCTCCTTCACCGTCGACGTGTTGAAAGTCGTGGCTGCGCAATTCATTGTGTGGCACCACTTCTCAGCCTATGGCCCGATGGCCGACACCATGACCCTGGCGTGGCCTGAGCTGGTGAACTGGCTGTATCTCAATGCGCGCATGCCTGTGCAAGTGTTCTTGGTGGTCGGCGGTTATTTGGCCGCGCAATCGGTGATGAACAAACCCATCCAGCAGCCCAGTGTTCACATCATCAAACGCTACTTACGCTTGGCCCCGATTTATATGCTGGCGTTGACACTCATCAGTTTGGCGGTCAGCGTGTCACGCCACAACATCCACGCCAGTTGGTTACCAAGTGAGCCTACAGCTGGGCAATTTTTGGCCCATGCGCTGTTTGCACACGATCTGCTGGGCATTGAAGCTCTGTCCAGCGGCGCTTGGTATGTGGCGATTGATTTTCAGCTCTACGCCCTGCTGATCGTGCTGTGCCACATGTTGCAAACGGAGAACCACAAACGTTTGTCCATCGGCATTGCTTTGTTGTGCATCGCATCCATGTGGCAATTCAACCGTGTGGAAAAACTCGACGTGTGGGCCATCTATTTCTTTGGTGCGTATGGCTTGGGTGTGTTGGCTGCTTGGGCCAAACGTTCACAGTTTGATGCCCGCGTGTTTTGGATCACCGCGCTGCTGGCTTTGGGTGCTTTGTGGTTCGCGTACCGCACACGCCTAAATCTGGCGCTGGTCACAGCCACCTGGTTGGTCATCAAACCCAAAGGCATGGTGCATTGGACGCCCATGAAACGCGTGGTGCACCGCTTGTCCAACAGCGCTTACGTGTTGTTCTTGACGCACTTTGGTGTGATCGTGCTGTTCAGCGCCATGTGGAACACCAGCCGCTTCTACGACCCCAACACGGCCATCGCCTTGACCGGGTTTGCGTGGCTTTGCAGTGTGGGCATTGGCTTGTTTCTGCATGAAAAAGCGGAAATCCCCATCCACCATTGGGTGTCACAAAAATCTAAATCGATGCTCTTGCGCCTCAGTCACTGAGCACCGCTGGGTCATCAAGACTTGGCGTGATGCCGCATGCATTGCCAAGCGCACAAGCAAGCCATCGCAGCGGTAAGGATGGACGCCGCATAAACAGACGACAAACCCAACGCGTCACTCAACGCACCACCGCCCAAAGCACCCAACACCCCCGGCACGCCATAGCCAATCGACGCGTAAAGTGCCTGCCCCCTGCCCCGCAAGCGACCCGGAAAATGATGCGACAACAAAGCAATGCATGCGGTGTGTTGTGTGGCAAAGGTGAGCGCGTGCAACAGCTGCGCGAAGAGCAAAGCCCACAACCACTCAGCCGCCCAAGTGGTGAGCACCATGCGCAGCACCATGGCCGCAGAGCAAATGAGCATCCACGCTGACAAACTCAATGCAGGTAACCAGCGGCTCTGCGTGAAGAACCACACAATCTCAGCCGCCACCGACACGGCCCACAACACGCCAATCATGGTTTTGCTGTAGCCCAAGGCATCCAAGTAGAGCGAGAAAAACACATAAATGCCAATGTGCGACAGCACATGAAAAAACACCGTGGCAAAAAACCACTGCACTTGGCGTTGGCGCAACACGGGCATCACCGAGGGGCCTGCCGCATCGTGGTGCGCGGCCTCTTTGCGGTTGGGCAGCCACCACACGCTCAGGTTAAGCACCACCAATGAGCCCACGGCCCACGCCGGAAAACTCTGCATGCCTTGGTGTTCAAACCACGCCCCCGCCACAAACACAGTGACCAAAAATCCCAACGACCCCCACAGCCGCACCCGGCCATAGCGACGCGCGTCAAAGCCGTGCTCGCTGCTCACCAAATGCGCCAAGGCCGCTTCGCTCATGGGCATCATGGCGCTGGTGTGGATGAACATCAGCAGCAACACCACGGCAATCCAAACCGCACTGCCTTGGACCAACAAACCCGTCGAACAAATCAGCGCCGCGCCCGCGCAAAAACGCAGCAGTTTGACGCGCTCGCCGGTGTGGTCACTCAGCCAGCCCCAACCATACGGCGCCAGCACCCGTGTAGCGGCCTGCACCGCCGTGAGCAAGCCAATGAGCGTGATGGAGTAGCCCAAATCTTTGAGCCACAGTGGCAAGTACGGGTTGAAAAATCCGATGTGCGCAAAGTAGCTGGCAGACAGCGCTGCAAAGGGGAAGAGCTGGCTCAAGCCAAAGACCGACTTAGTCGCCAATGTGGCCGGGGATGGCGGGCATCACCACTTGCACATCGCCGCATTGGGCACGGTGCAGCAACGCATGGTCCATCACCACCAAGGCCAGCAAAGCCTCAGCGATCGGCGTGGCACGAATGCCCACGCACGGGTCGTGACGGCCCTTGGTCACCACCGCGGTGGGCTGGCTGTTTTGGTCAATCGAATCACGCGGGCTCAAGATGGAGCTGGTGGGTTTGATGGCAATGCTCACCTCCAAGTCTTGCCCGGTGCTGATGCCACCCAACACACCACCTGAGTTGTTGGTGCGAAAGCCTTCGGGTGTGAGCGAATCACCGTGTGTGGTGCCGCGTTGCGCCACGCTGGCAAATCCAGCGCCAATCTCCACGCCTTTGACGGCATTCAAACCCATCATGGCGTAGGCAATGTTGGCATCCAAACGGTCATAGATGGGTTGACCCAAGCCCACAGGCATGCCAGTGGCCACCACGCGGATGCGTGCGCCGCATGAGTCGCCCGCTTTGCGCAGGCTGTCCATGTAGTCTTCAAACGCCTGCACATCGGCACACGGGGCGTAGAAGGGGTTGTGGCCTACATGGTCCCAATTCTCGAAGGGAATGGGCAGCTCGCCAATTTGCGTCATGCAGCCTTTGAACTCGGTACCGAATTTTTCTTTGAGCCACTTCTTGGCGACTGCACCTGCGGCCACGGTGGGCGCAGTCAAACGGGCTGAAGAGCGGCCGCCACCGCGTGGGTCACGGATACCGAATTTTTGAAAATAGGTGTAGTCCGCGTGCCCGGGACGGAAGGTTTGCAAAATATTGCCGTAGTCTTTGCTGCGCTGGTCGGTGTTTTGAATCAGCAGGGCAATCGGCGTGCCCGTGGTTTTGCCCTCAAACACACCCGACAAGATTTGCACTTGGTCGGGTTCATTGCGCTGCGTCACGTGGCGGCTGGTGCCGGGGCGACGGCGGTCAAGCTCAACTTGAATGTCAGCCTCGCAAAGCGACATGCCCGGAGGGCAGCCATCAATCACGCAGCCAATGGCTGGGCCGTGGGATTCACCAAAGTTGGTGACGCTGAAAAGGGTTCCGAAGGTATTGCCGCTCATGGGGTGAGATTATCCCATCCCCACGGGGCGCATCTGCTTACTTTTCGTCGTGGTCTGGCGTACCACTCGGCCAGTCTTTGATGTAGGCCTTGAGCATCTTGTTCTCAAAGTTTTGGCTGTCCACCACCGACTTGGCCACGTCGTAAAAACTGATCACACCTTGCAGTTGGCGGTTGCCAATGACTGGCATGTAGCGCGCATGGCTGCCCAGCATCATGCGGCGCACATCATCAATGTCGGTTTCGGGCGTGCAGGTGAGGGGATGGTCGTCCATCGCGCTGCGCACCGTGAAATCCCCCAAGTTGCCACCGTTGCGGCTCAAGGCTTGTATGACTTCGCGAAAGGTCAGCAAACCCACCAAGTCGCCGTGCTCCATCACCAAGAGCGAGCCCATGTCTTTTTCAGCCATGATGCTGACGGCGGTTGCCAAAGGCTCCATCGGATCGATGGTAAATAAGGTGCCGCCGCTTTGGCCTTTGACGCGCAAAATATCGCTGACTTTCATGGTTTGTCTCCTCCAGTGAGCTTTGAATATAGCCCACAATGACTGGCAGAAATCTGACAAAACACCCGAGGAAACCATGCCCGGCTACACCGATCCCAGTTTTGACACGCTCGCCTTGCACGCAGGTGCAGCGCCCGATCCCACCACGGGCGCACGCGCTGTGCCCATCCACTTGACCACCTCATTCGTGTTCGAGTCCAGCGATCACGCGGCTTCGCTGTTCAACTTAGAGCGCGCCGGTCATGTGTACAGCCGCATCAGCAACCCGACTAACGCTGTGCTGGAACAACGTGTGGCCGCGCTTGAAGGTGGCATTGGTGCCATCACCACGGCCAGCGGGCAAGCGGCGTTGCACCTGACGATTGCCACGCTCATGGGGACGGGCTCGCACATCGTGGCCAGCACGGCGCTGTATGGTGGCTCGCACAACTTGCTGCACTACACACTGAGCCGCTTTGGCATTGAAACCACCTTTGTCAAACCCAACGACATGGACGCTTGGCGTGCTGCGGTGCGCCCCAACACCAAGCTGTTCTTTGGCGAAACCGTGGGCAACCCCGGCTTGGATGTGTTGGACATTCCCACGGTTTCAGCCATCGCCCACGAAGCAGGTGTCCCGCTGCTGGTGGACAGCACGCTCACCACGCCTTACTTGATCAAACCCTTCGAGTTGGGGGCTGATTTGGTGTACCACTCGGCCACCAAATTTCTCAGTGGCCACGGCACCGTGATTGGCGGCATCGTGGTGGACGGCGGCAGCTTTGATTGGGAAAAAAGCGGCAAGTTTGCCGAGCTCACACAAAGCTACGAAGGCTTTCACCACATGGTGTTCAGCGAAGAAAGCACGGTGGGCGCCTTCTTGCTGCGCGCCCGCCGTGAAGGCCTGCGCGACTTTGGTGCCTGCCTGAGCCCGCACAGCGCGTGGCTGATTTTGCAAGGCATCGAAACGCTGTCGCTGCGCATGGACCGCCACATGGCCAACACCGAAAAAATTGTGAACTTCTTGGCCAGCCACCCGATGG
Source organism: Comamonadaceae bacterium (assembly GCA_947373245.1). Lineage (GTDB taxonomy): Bacteria > Pseudomonadota > Gammaproteobacteria > Burkholderiales > Burkholderiaceae_C > Limnohabitans. Next base: position 5,744 of record CANBWY010000042.1, on the reverse strand, counting down.
TCAGCCGTGTGGGCCACCCGCTCATGCCAAGCCACCCCAGCCACGCGCTGGCTGAAAAGCTTTTGCGCTTTGGCGCACGCGGGGCAGGCTCGGTGTTTAGCTTTGACATCCAAGGCGCGCGCGCGCAAGGCAAGGCCTTCATCGAAGCGCTCCAACTATTCAGCCACCTCGCCAACGTGGGTGACTGCCGCAGCTTGGTGATTCACCCCGCCAGCACCACCCACTTCCGCATGAGCGACGCCGCCTTGGCAGATGCGGGCATTGGCCCGGGCACCATCCGTTTGTCCATCGGGCTGGAAGATGCCGATGACTTGATAGACGATTTGAAGCGTGCGTTGAAGGCCGCTGAAAAAGCGGGCAGCCAGCCCAGCGATGCCTGAGAACGAAGAACCATGCAATTCACCCTCAAAACCCCAGCCGGCGCACGCTATGAGGCTTACGCCTACACCGGTGGCAAAGCGTTTGACGCGGCCAAGCCCACCCTCGTCTTCATCCACGGCGTGCTGAACGACCACAGTGTTTGGATTTTGCAAACACGCTACCTCGCGCACCACGGCTTCAATGTGCTGGCCATCGACTTACCCGGTCACGGACGCAGCGGCGGCGATGCGCCTTGCAGTGTGGAAGAAGCTGCGCAATTCATCGAGGCCTTGCTCAACGCAGCAGGTGTCCAACACGCAGCTTTGGTGGGCCACAGCTGGGGCGCGTTGATTGCGCTTGAATCCGCCGCGCGGTTGAAAGACCGCATCACGCACTTGGCCTTGGTGGGCATCGCCTTCCCCATGAAGGTGTCTCCCGCTTTGATTGAAGCGTCGCTGAATGCGCCCATGCAAGCGCTCAAGATGGTGAATGTGTTTTCACGCGCCACGCTGGCACCACCCCCTTCAGCACTTGGCCCGGGCACCTGGGTTTACGGCGCATCCATGGCGCTAGGTCGTCGCGTGTTGGCCAGCAACCCACGTGTGAATATTTTTCACCGGGGCTTTGTGGCGTGTGACAGCTACGCCAATGGCTTAGAAGCGATGGCCAGCATCACCTGCCCCGTGCTGTTCTTGCTTGGCAAGCGCGATCAGATGACACCCCCTCGCGCCGCAAGCAGCCTGATCGACCAAGCCACCGCGTGCGGCAAAGCCTTGCGGGTGGTGGAGGTGCCGATGGGCCATCACCAAATGACGGAGTCGCCTGAGGAAACTTTGAATGCACTGAAAGTCTTTTTGGGTTTATCGGCTTAAACGAAAAATCGCCGAAAGCCAAAAACCGCAAACTCAGAGCACATCGCGCAAGCGCAAGTCTTGCCACTTCATCCACAGCCCTTCGGTCTCGGGGCTGCGCACCAACAACAAACGCGCCATCAAGGGTGTCAAGGCTGTGGTGTGCGGGTCTGCCAACATGACGTAGCGGGCTTCTTTGACATGGGTTTGACGGGCATCGACCGCCTCGCTCAAACGCGCAATCCAATCGAGCTCGACCAAGGCCGCCAACACATCTTCGATTTGCAAGGGGTCCAGCGCAAGGTCTTCGCACAAGGTGGTCAAACTCGCACCGTGTTCGTGGGTGCTGCGCGCCAGTTGCAAGCGTTGCAACACCTCGATGGCGAGCTGAAACCGCCAGCCCACCCGTCGCCCATCCCGCGAAATGCCACTCAGCAAACTCGGCAGGTTAGCGACCAAGACCGCGCCTATCAGCACGATGGACCACGCCAAATACATCCACACCAACAAAATGGGCACGGTGGCAAATGCGCCATACACCACCGAGTAAGTAGGCATTTGGCCAAAGTAATAGGCCAACAATTTGCGCGCGACTTCTGTCGCCGCAGCCACCCACACGCCACCCACCAACGCGTGACTCCACCGCACTTGGGTGTAGGGCACAAACCGATAGAGCGCGCTCACCGCCCATGCCAACAACAAAAACTCCAAGCCGCTGAACAGCCAGCGTAAATTGCCCGCGCCTTGCGGTGCCACCCCGCGAGAAGCGGCCACAAACTCAGACATCATCACCAAACTGGCGCCCATCAGCAAAGGCCCCAAGGTGATGGCTGTCCAATAAAGCAACATGCTGTGCGCCAAAGGGCGGCGCTTGCGCACACGCCAAATGGCGTTGAGTGTGCGGTCTATCGTGAACACCAAGGCCAAAGCCGACAACAACAAGGCTGTCACGCCCACCACCCCTAAGCGGCTTGCTTTGCTGGCGAACAAGGTCAAGTACCCCAGCACTTGGCGTGAAATGTTGTCGGGCACCAAACTCTCCACCAAACGCTTTTGCAGCACGGTTTGAAAATCGCCAAACATGGGGAAGGCCGTGAAAACGGCCAAGGCCACCGTCACCATGGGCACCAAAGCAATGGTGGTGGTGAAGGTCAAACTGCCGGCGGTTTGGCCTAATCGGTCTTCGCGAAAACGCTGGTGCAAGGTGCGCGCGGTGTTGCGCCAAGGGAATCGGGCGAGACGTTCAAAAAAATTCTGGAGTTGCGGGACAATCATGGCCTGAATCATCCCACTTTCTATGCACGACTCCACTTTCGCCCCTCAAGAAATCACCCACCGCCACGTCACGCTCACCCGCTTGAGCGCCGTGAGCAGCCTCATGGGCCTGATCGTGCTCGGCTTGGCCTGGGAGCTGTGGCTGGCTCCTTTGCGCCCCGGCGGCACTTTATTGGCCCTCAAGGTGTTGCCCCTGTGCTTTCCACTGACGGGGTTGCTGAAAAACCGCATGTACACCTACCGTTGGCTGAGCCTCATGATTTGGCTGTACTTCACCGAAGGCGTGGTGCGCGCTTGGGGTGATGCCGCGCCGAGCAATTACTTGGCGATGGTGGAAGTGTTTTTGTGCGTGACGCTGTTTGTGGCCTGCGCGCTGCATGTGCGCCTGCGTTTGCAATACGCCAAAGACAACGCGCTCACCGAACAACCCAACACACAGACCTAAGGCGACCATGCCCAATGCCGCTTCGCTTGACTTGCTGATGCAACTGCGCCGGTTGCTGGGTGAGGCCCATGTGCTGACCGAGGGTGATTTATCGGCCTACGAACAAGACTGGCGCAAGCGCACACGCGGCAAGGCCTTGGCCGTGGTGCGCCCAGGCAGCACACAGCAAGTGGCCGACGTTGTGAAAGCCTGCGCCCAAGTGGGCGTGCGCATCGTGCCCCAAGGCGGCAACACAGGCTTGGTGGTGGGTGGCATTCCCGATGCCACCGGCACACAGGTGTTGTTGAGCTTGCAGCGCATGAACGCCGTGCGCCAGCTGGATGCAGACAACCTGACCATCACGGTTGAAGCTGGTTGCGTTTTGCAAAATCTGCAACAAGCAGCGGAGCAAGCGGGATTTTTGTTTCCCTTGAGTTTGGGTGCTGAGGGCAGTTGCACCATCGGCGGCAACTTGGCTACCAACGCCGGTGGCACACAGGTGCTGCGCTACGGCAACACCCGCGAGCTTTGCTTGGGACTGGAAGTGGTGACCGCGCAAGGCGAAGTGATGCATGGCTTGAGTGGTCTGCGCAAAGACAACACGGGCTACGACCTGCGCAACTTGATGATTGGCAGCGAAGGCACCTTGGGCATCATCACCGCGGCGACGATGAAGCTCTACCCCATGCCAGCGGCCAGCCTCACCGCATGGGTTGCGGTTCCGTCTGTGACGCACGCCGTCCGGTTGCTGGGACTCGCCCACCAACACTTGGGCTCAGGACTGACGGGTTTCGAGATGATGGGCCAATTCGCCCTCAGCCTGGTCGACAAGCACTACCCGCAACTGCGCGTGCCCTTGTGGCAAGACGCGCCCTACTGCGTGTTGTTAGAGAACTCGGACAGCGAATCCGAAGCCCACGCTCGCGCACGTTTTGAGCATTTGCTGGAACTGGCCTTAGAAGACGGCTGCGTGAGCGATGCGGTGGTGGCGGAGAGCTTGGGCCAAGCCCGTAACCTGTGGCACATCCGTGAAAGCATCACGCTCGCGCAAGCAGAAGAAGGCTTGAACATCAAGCATGATATTTCTGTGCCAATTTCAGCCATTCCTGCTTTCGTTGAAGCCACCAATGCGCTTCTGGCCGATGCGATTGCAGGCGTGCGCTTGGTAAATTTTGGCCATTTAGGTGATGGTAATTTGCACTACAACGTGCAAGCCCCAGAGGACTGCGACACACGCGAATTTTTGCGTGACTACGAAGACCGCGTGAACACCTTGGTCTATCAATCCGTCAAGCATTTTGGTGGCTCTATTTCCGCTGAGCATGGCGTGGGCAGTATGAAGATCGACAGCCTGCCCGATTACAAAGACCCCGTGGCATTGGCCTTGATGAAACAGATCAAGCATGCACTTGACCCACAAGGTTTACTCAACCCGGGGCGCGTCGTTCGCTGACACGCAGCGCATGGCGGCGGGGTCTACTTGCGCATGGTTGATCGCATAGGCTTATCGCGCGACGGGTACCTCTACCAATTTGACGCGATTGACCGCCACATCGGTCGGCGCCACATGCACACCTTGAAAGTAAATTTGAACTTTCTGCAAATTGGCAGCTGAGACTTGCCAAGGTGGCGAACCAAAGATGCTGCGACTCTCGCCCACTTTCAAGTCAACCACCGTGGCCTGTTTGTTGCCATCCACCAGACAAAGCTGTGTGTCGCTGTTGCTCACCACATACACATAGCTGCCCGCTTTTCTAGCCGTCGCAGGCGATAACTCAGGCAAGGCCTCGTTTGAAAAAGCACACGCGTTGGACGTGTAGGCGGCCGCAGGCGCTGCGACGGTGGCAAGCGTCACAGACACAGGCTGTTGCACCTTCACAGAGGACACTTGCTTATCTACAGCAGCGACTGCCTCTAAAACATTTTGCGGCACGTTCAACGCAAACACCACCACCGCAACAACCAAAAGCAACAGCGAACCCAAGGCTTGTTTGTGCGAAACCAACTTCAGCAGTTGGTCGCGAAGAACGGCGGCTGTTGGACGCGTCATCGCGGGCAGATAGCTCATGGCCACGATTTGATCCAAGGTGTTCAGATTGGCTTGTGTGGATTGTTCATGTTGCTGCAAGCTAACAACCCCATCGACCACGAGCGGCGGCTCGACGCCCAAAATAATCAACAAGCGTTTGTAGGCTTGTCGCCTGATAGCGTCTGAATAAAACAAAGTGCCGCCGCTAGGATTTTCGAGCTGTCGAATTTGGGCCACAGACAAACATGCCGTTCGCGCCAACACCAGTAAGTCCATGCCGGATTGCTCACGCAAGGTACGGAGGTACTGTGGGTCACAACGGTCAAAAGCGCTGCGCACGAATTCTGAATGTTCGTTGGATGTCATGTTTGACAACTCCATCTCACTGGCGGATGAATAAAAAATTACTTTTGCATTACAGCCAATGATTGGCAACATTGCTAGATTTCAATCATACTTTACTATTCAAAAAGAAACGCTGACGACCTCTAGAATCTAAGATGCTTTCCACTCATTTACTTATGCGCCCTATACGCCGCCAATACGAAGACTTCATGCAACACGTCAACGCCCATGGCGTGGACAAAACCGACCGCACGGGCACAGGAACGAAAAGCGTGTTTGGGTATCAAATGCGCTTCGATTTGAACGAAGGGTTTCCGCTGGTGACCACCAAGAAGGTGCACCTGCGATCCATCATTCAAGAGCTGCTGTGGTTTCTGACGGGTTCGAGCAACAACAACTGGCTCAAAGAACGTGGTGTGTCAATTTGGGATGAGTGGGCCCGTGAAGACGGCGACCTCGG
>CANBWY010000041.1 GCA_947373245.1 Comamonadaceae bacterium | reverse complement strand
GTCACCGCCAAAGTGGCAATCACGTCATCGGCTTCAACGCCCGGGACATCCAGCACGGTCCAGCCCAACATGCGCACCATGGCGTGAATAGGCTCAATTTGCGCGCGCAAGTCGTCGGGCATGGGTGAGCGGTTGGCTTTGTAAGCGGGGTACATCTCGTCGCGAAAGGTCGGGCCTTTGGCGTCAAACACGCAAGCGGCCAACTGCGTGGGCACCTCTTTGCGCAGGGCCTGCATCATGTTGATCATGCCGCGAATGGCGCCAGTCGCCACGCTGCTGGGGTCACCGGGCACGGCACGCAGATCGGGCATGGCATGAAAGGCGCGGTAAAGGTAGCTGGAGCCGTCGACCAGCAGCAATGTTTTGGATTCACTCATAGGTTGTGATTGTGCCTTGTGTGCTTTTTTTGGCTGGGCTCGCTGGACGCGGTTGGTGGGCGTCGCTGCTTCATGCTGGAGTACCAGAAATCATGGCGACGCCCACCAGCCACGCCAAGTCTGCGGCATAGGTTTTGGCACACCGACAACCCACCATGCGTACCGTAGTCTTGGGGATTGAGGGATGAGCGGGTGACGATTTCTGGTACCCCAGCATGAGGAACCCGCTCATCCCTCAACCCCCAAGCGAGCCCAGCACCGAAAGCAAAAGAAGCAAACAAGCGCCAACTACAATGTGCGAACTTTTTAATCCCTTGGTTGCCATGGCAGTTTTCACCGAAGTTTCAGAGTCCGCCGCGCAAGAACTGCTGTCCCAACTCAAGCTTGGCGAATTGGTTGAACTCAAAGGCATCCAAGGCGGCATTGAGAACACCAATTACTTTCTCAGCAGCAGCGAAGGCCAATTCGTGCTCACGCTGTTTGAGCGCCTCACGCACGCGCAACTGCCGTTTTATCTTTACTTGATGAAGCACTTGGCGCAAGGCGGCATTCCCGTGCCAGACCCGGTCTGTGACCCCAACGGTGACATCTTGCTCACCGTTGCTGGCAAGCCTGCCGCCGTGGTGAACCGCTTGCGTGGCAAAAGCGAACTCGCCCCCACGCCCGCACATTGCGCTGCGGTGGGCGACATGCTGGCCCGCATGCACTTGGCGGGCCGCGACTACAACCGCCAACAACCCAACTTGCGCGGCCTGCCTTGGTGGAACGAAACTGTGCCCGTGGTGCTGCCGTATTTGGATGCGTCACAAGCTGCGCTCATCCAAACCGAGCTGGCACACCAAAACCACATCGCTGCGTCGTCAGCTTACACCGCCCTGCCCCGCGGCCCCATCCATGCCGATTTGTTTCGTGACAACGTGATGTTTGATGGCACGCCCGAGGCACCCGAGTTAAGCGGCTTCTTTGACTTTTACTTTGCTGGCGTGGACACGTGGCTGTTTGATGTGGCTGTGTGTCTGAACGACTGGTGCACCCACCACGCTGAAGACAGCCACACCGATGGCGCGCACGATGCCGACAAGGCCCAAGCCTTCATCGACGCTTACCAAGCCGTGCGCCCCTTCACTGCGGCTGAGCGCCAGCTGCTTAACCCCATGCTGCGCGCGGGTGCTTTGCGCTTTTGGACCTCCCGCCTGTGGGACTTCCACCTGCCACGCGAAGCCAGCATGTTGCAAGCGCACGATCCGGCGCACTTCGAACGCGTGTTACGCCAACGTGTGGCACACCCTGTCACACTCTGAGCTATGAAACTCAACGTCGTCCCCGCTAAAACTGGCTCGCTCTGGGTGCGCCAAGGCATTCGCGCTTTTTGGAAGCAGCCCCTCGCCTTGAGCGGCTTGTTCTTCATGTTCATGGCCAGCATGTCTGTTTTGTCGATGGTGCCGCTACTGGGTGGGGTGTTGGCCTTGATGCTGCTGCCTGCTGCGTCATTGGGGCTGATGGCAGCCACACGCGAAGTGGACTTGGGCAAGTTCCCCATGCCCGTTATCTTGGCCTCGGGGTTTAGAGCGGGAAAAGAAGGCACGCGCCATATGTTGGTTTTGGGTGCGCTCTATGCCTGCGGTTTCATTGGCGTGATGGGTTTGTCAGCGCTGATCGACGGCGGCGATTTTGCCAAGCTGTACTTGATGGGCGGCTCGCTCGACATGGACACCTTGACCAAGCCAGAGTTTCAAGACGCCATGTGGCTGTCGCTGCTGCTGTACATGCCCTTGTCGATGGTGTTTTGGCACGCGCCCGCCCTCACCCACTGGCACGCCGTGCCTGTGGTGAAAAGCCTGTTCTTCAGCACCGTGGCATGCCTGAGCAACTGGCGCGCCTTTTTGGTGTTTGGGTTGATGTGGTCGGCCATCTTCTTGGGGACGACATTGGGCATCACGCTGATTTCTGGATTGATCGGTGACAACGAATTTGCAGCCATGGCCTTGTTGCCGGCCATGCTGATGCTGGCTGCAATGTTTTTTTGCTCGACGTACTACAGCTTCAAAGACTGCTTCACGTCAGAGGTGATTTACGCCTAGCGCATTTCAAGCGCGTTGTGACACGCTGCGCTTGAAATGCCTCACACCTTCACCTCAAACTTGGGTGAGCTTGGCCACACTCAACGCCAACCACTTGGTGCCGTGACGCGGGAAGTTCACTTGCGCTCGGGCATCGTCGCCCACGCCCTCAATGCTCACCACCGTGCCCTCACCAAACTTGGTGTGGAACACCTGAATGCCGCTGCGCACCCAAGCATTGGGGCCGCTCGTCACAGGCGCAGCACGTTGAGGCACTGGCTTTGGTGCTACCGCGGTCGCAGCACCGCCACCCCACGCGTTGTTTTGCCAACCGTTGTTGTTCTGCCATGCATCGCGTCGTGTGGGCATGGCGTCTGCAAAGGCTGAACGCGCAGGCGTGATCCACTTCATCGTGTGCTCTGGCAGCTCTTCAAAGAAACGGCTCTTGAGGTTGTAGCGGGTTTGGCCATGCAACATGCGGGTTTGCGAATGGCTCAAATACAAACGGCGACGCGCTCGCGTGATCGCCACATACATAAGGCGGCGCTCTTCTTCGAGGCCGTCAAAGTCGTTCATCGAATTCTCATGGGGGAACAAGCCCTCTTCCATGCCGGTGATGAACACGCAATCGAACTCCAAGCCTTTAGAGGCATGCACCGTCATCAGCTGAATCGCGTCTTGGCCCGCTTGCGCTTGGTTGTCGCCCGACTCCAAAGCGGCGTGGGTTAAGAACGCGGCCAAAGGCGACAAGGTTTCGCCCGTGTCAGGGTTGACCATTTGCCCATCCACAGGCAGTGCCACAGCCTCACGGCCAAAGCCTTCTTGCGTCACAAAGCTCTCGGCAGCATTGACCAATTCTTGCAAGTTTTCGATGCGGTCTTGACCTTCGCGCTCGGCTTGGTAGTGCTCGATCAAGCCTGAATGGTCCAGCAACAGCTCGATGATTTGACGCAGATTTTTGCCCTGTGTTTGCTCACGCAACACATCAATCTTGGCCACAAAGGCGCTCAGGTTGGCACCGGCTTTACCAGCAACCGCAGTGACGGCGTCACTCATGGCACAGCCCATGGCACGCGAGGCGTCTTGCAGCTGCTCGATGCTGCGCGCGCCAATGCCACGCGGCGGAAAGTTGACCACGCGCATGAAACTGGTGTCGTCGCGCGGGTTTTCTAACAAACGCAAATAGGCCAGCGCGTGTTTGATTTCAGCGCGTTCAAAGAAGCGCAAACCACCGTACACGCGGTACGGCATGGCGGCGTTGAAGAGCGCGGTTTCAATCACACGGCTTTGTGCGTTGCTGCGGTAGAGCACCGCAATTTCGCTGCGGTGTTGCACGCCATTCGCGCCATCCCCATCTTTGCCATCGCGCAAGAGCTGCTTCATCTCTTCCACCATCCACTGGGCTTCGGCCAAGTCGGTGGGGGACTCATACACACGCACCGGCTCGCCGGCACCTTGCGTGGTGTGCAGGTTTTTACCCAAGCGGCCTTTGTTGTGGCTGATCAGGTGGTTGGCGCTGTCCAAGATGTTGCTGTAGCTGCGGTAGTTTTGCTCCAGCTTGATTTGGTGCGTCACGTTGTACTCGCGCACAAAGTCGGCCATGTTGCCCACGCGTGCGCCACGGAAGGCATAGATGCTTTGGTCGTCGTCACCCACCGCCAAAATCGCGCCACCACCGCCGCCCACGGGGCCTGCCAGCTGCTTGAGCCACGCGTATTGCAGCTTGTTGGTGTCTTGGAACTCGTCCACCAAGATGTGTTGAAAACGGCGACGGTAGTGCTCGCGCACCGCGTCGTTGTCGCGCAGCAGCTCGTAGGAGCGCAGCATGAGTTCACCAAAGTCCACCACGCCTTCGCGCTGGCATTGGGCCTCATACAGCTCGTACAGCTCGACGCGTTTGCGGTCATCGGGGTCGCGCACCACCACGTCTTTGGGACGCAGGCCGTCTTCTTTGCAAGCCGCAATGAAGCGCATGGTTTGTTTGGGTGGAAAACGCTCGTCATCCACCTGAAACTGTTTGCTCAAACGCTTGATGGCGCTGAGCTGGTCTTGGGTGTCCAAGATTTGAAAGGTCTGGGGCAAGTTCGCCAGCTTCCAGTGCGCGCGCAAAAAACGGTTACATAACCCATGGAAGGTGCCCACCCACATGCCGCGCACATTGACGGGCAACATGGTGGACAAACGCGTGAGCATTTCTTTGGCGGCCTTGTTGGTAAAGGTCACGGCCAACAAGCCCCCCGGCGAGACCTGCCCGGTTTGCAAAAGCCAAGCAATGCGCGTGGTCAACACCCGCGTCTTGCCCGAACCCGCGCCCGCCAAGATAAGCGCGTGGGTATGCGGCAACGTGACGGCCTGAGCCTGCTCGGGGTTGAGGCCTTGCAACAAGGGGGATGTGGGGGGTAAGACCGAAGCCGCTTGGGTGTCAAACCCGTCAAAAGAATGCATGCTGTGATTTTAGGGTTTAGAATCAGCCACCGGGCCCAAGATTCTTGCGCTCGGTTTTTTTATGCCTGCACTTTGCGCCTGAAAAAACCGGCCAAGCCAAGCGCTCAATCTTCGAACGTTATTTTCTGGAGCTTGGGATATGGAAATTTTTGATTACGACAACATCTTGTTGCTGCCACGCAAGTGCCGCGTGGAAAGCCGCTCTGAATGCGATGCAGGTGTTGAACTCGGTGGCCGCAAGTTCCGCTTGCCTGTCGTGCCCGCCAACATGAAAACCGTGGTGGATGAAAACATCTGCTTGTGGATGGCGCAAAACAACTACTTCTACGTGATGCACCGTTTCGATTTGGACAACGTCCAATTCGTCAAAGACATGCATGCCAAGGGCGTGTACGCCTCTATCTCTTTGGGCGTCAAAGGCCCAGATCGCGCCACCGTAGACACCTTGGCTGCTGCGGGCCTCACGCCTGAATACATCACCATCGACATCGCCCACGGCCACGCCGACAGCGTGCGCGACATGATTGGCTACATCAAGGCCAAGATGCCCAAGAGCTTCATCATCGCGGGCAACGTGGCCACGCCTGAAGCTGTGATTGACCTCGAGAACTGGGGCGCTGACGCCACCAAAGTGGGCGTGGGCCCAGGCAAGGTGTGCATCACCAAACTCAAAACGGGTTTTGGCACAGGCGGCTGGCAGTTGTCAGCGGTCAAGTGGTGTGCCCGTGTGGCGACCAAGCCCATCATTGCCGATGGCGGCATTCGCAGTCACGGCGACATCGCCAAGAGCATTCGCTTTGGCGCCTCGATGGTGATGATTGGTTCGCTGTTTGCCGGCCACGAAGAGTCGCCGGGCAAAACCGTGGAAGTGAACGGCGAGTTGTTCAAAGAGTATTACGGATCGGCCTCTGACTTCAACAAAGGCGAATACAAGCACGTCGAAGGCAAGCGCATTTTGGAGCCCGTCAAAGGCAAACTGGCCAACACGCTGATTGAGATGGAGCAAGACGTGCAAAGCTCTATCAGCTACTCAGGCGGCACCAAGCTGATGGACATTCGCAAGGTGAACTACGTGACCTTGGGCGGCGATAACGCTGGCGAACATCTGTTGATGTAAACCCCGCACTGTTGAAAAGCAAAAAGCCTGTCTGCTTCAACGCATGACAGGCTTTTTATTGGTTATTGATTCAACAGCTCTAGCGCCAGCGTGTGCAAACGACTGCCTGGCTGCGTCATGGACTCGACAATGCTGAAGTGTTGCAAGCCCTCCAATGCTTGCGCCACCGGCACGCGGTCTTTGCCCCATGACCGTTGAATGAGCAGGTTGTGACGCAAGAACTCTTCGCTCTCCAAACCACCCACCACGCTGTAGAGCGCGCCAAACTTTGGTGCGGGCATCCAAGCGGGGCTGTTGCGAACCGCCTCGGCATCCGTCAAGCGCAAGCTGTCTTTGAGGTAAGGCGTGGCACGCACCGACGCCAACTCATACAAGCCAGAAATGGATAACGCTTTGCTTACCAGATGCGCAGGCAAATCAGCCGCGTACGCGGGCCAATCGCAAGCCAACAGCATGGCAGCCAAATGGCCACCCGCCGAATGCCCCACCAAAGTGATGCGACTGGGGTCGCCACCCAAGCGATGGATGTTGCGCCACACCCAAGCCACGGCCTTGACCATTTGCAGCGTGATGTCCGACACCGTCACCGCAGGACACAACGCGTAGTTGGGCACCACCACATGCGCGCCTTGCGACGTGAAGATGGGCGCGAGGAAGGAATGGTCGGCTTTGTCTAACGAGCGCCAGTAGCCACCGTGAATGAACACCACCACGGGCGCTTTGTCTTGTGCGTGGTCACTCGGAAAAATATCCAATGTTTCGTTCAAGCCACGGCCATAAGCGACGTCTTGAAAACAACGCTGCGTGGCGCGCACATGGGCCGATGCATCGCGCCAATGCGCGAAGTGCGCCGCATGCTCAGGCACCAAAGCACGGTTGTTGTACTGGCTGTCATACCAAGCGCCATCGCGTTGCGTCATAGTTTTTTCTCCAAGACAATTTGCACGTTGGTCCATGTGCGGTTTTGGGTGTTGCTGTTTTCCACCACGCTCGCGCTGCTGTACACACTGCCGGTGTTGTAGTTGTGCGGATCCAGGTTGCTCAAGGTCAACCGCCAAGCCGTGGTGCTATCTACGCGCCACAGGCCATACACATCCATCACCCGCTTTTGCGAAACCGTCAGCCACTGCACATCGCTGCTGCGCGTGGTGTAGCCGGGGTTGTAGTTGACGTTGCCACCGATGGTGAGCGGCACTGCGCTCAATCGGTAATCTGCACCCAGGTTGGCCGTCATGTCGGGCTGTTGGTCGAGCCGGTTGTTAGGGCCGTCGATGCTGAGCACGCGGGAACGGTAAAAGCTCACATTGCTGCGCAGGTCCACATGCGGGGCATCTGCTATCCATTGGTCCATGCGAAATTTGGCTTCGAGCTCAATGCCTTGGGTGATGGCTTCGCTGATGTTTTGTGGGCTAGACAACCAGCGCTGTGTGCTGTTATCAAAACTCGTGACGTTACGTATTAAATTTTGCACCCGTCGGTGAAAGACACTCGCGCTCAACACGCCGCCTTGTGGCAAATAACGCTCCACCGCCACGTCGATGCCGGTGGCAATTTCTGGCTTCAAGTTGGGATTGCCAGCCACATCAGGGTTAGTCGCACTGTTTTCATCGCGCGTGTAGGTGCGACGTGCCAACAAAGTCGGCATGGTGGGTGTTTTGAAACTGCGCGTGAGGCTCATGCGCACTTGATCACGGCTGTCAGGGTCAGGGCGCCACATGGCATGCAACAAGGGCGTGAACACACTGTTTCGATTGGTCACATCACCGGTTGACAGATTACCCTCGGTGGTCAACGCTTCATAGCGCGCCCCCAAATGTGTCGCCCATTTCGGCGTGAACTGCCACTCATCTTGTGAATAGACTGCATAGCGCATTGAACTCGCATGCAGATCGCCTGCATTGGCATTTTGGTAAGACCCAGTGACGAGTTGTGTGCGGCGAACAGACTCCACCTCGGAACCACTGACCCATTGATGCCCACCGCCCATCACATGGGTGTATTTACCGCTCACATTGGCAGACCTGTCTTGCGTGTGTGAACTCTCGGTCAAACTCGGCAGCAAATTGGTATTACCCGAAACTTGTTGGTATTCGGAATGGCTGTTCCAACCACCGACATTGAACTTCCACTCCATATTGCTATCCGTCGATAACTTGCGACGCCATTGGCCATTGAGCCTCGCGATACCAAAGTTGTTCTCATTGGCTGTTGTTGCACTTGTCGCGCCGGTGTTTGCAGGAATAGGTGAGGTTTGATCGGTTTGCATCATGCCAGGTGTGGTGCCATGCGACAAAGCGACAAAAGGCATCAGTGTGAACGTTTCGCCGGGGTCCCCTTTGAATTGCAAACGCGACGTTGCGTTAACGCCTTCGCGCGCGTAATGGCTATCGCTGACGCGGTTGCGCACGGTATTGCCCGTTACATCTGTACGTGTCAAATCGTTGTCGCTGTGATCCGGCACTGCATAACGGTTCACCGACAAGGTGTAGTTGGCTGACCACCTCTGCGCATCGTGGTACTTCACCAACGAAGCGGTCGGCGATGCATAACCCCCTTGAAACGACGAGCCCACTTTCAACTCGGTGGGCATGCCACGTCGACCCTCGCGCGTGATGATGTTGATGGTGCCGGCAATCGCTTGTGCGCCAGTTTCAGCCGTGGGGGCGCGGTAAATTTCCACACGCTCAATCATCTCTGGTGTGAGGGACTCCACCGAAAAACCGGGCGGTACGCGCTCACCATCCAACAAGATTTGTGTGTACCCCTGGCTCATGCCCCGCATGCGAATGCCGCTGCCTCGTCCAGGTGCGCCGCTCAAGGTGATGCCGGGCATGCGTTTCAAAATTTCGCCAAGATTGGAATCACCTTGACGCTCAATTTCTTCACGGCCAATCACAATTTTGCTGGCGGTGGATTCACGACGCTGTTGGGTGTCGTTGTCGCGCCCACTGGTTACTTCAATACGCCCCATGTCGGCTGTAGGTACCGCTGCTTGCTGGGCGCAAACGGCGGTGCTGCTCAACGCCAAAGGCATGAAAAGAGTGCGAATGAGGGTCTGAAAATGCATCGCGAAAAGTTTACCGAGGTATGAATGCCCTTGCCGTGTAAAGTTCAGGTTTTCTTTTTGACACATTTGCCATGAGCCAAGCCTCCGCGCCACACGCCTACGAAATCAAAAGTGCCTCGTTGCCCTTGGTGTCTTTCCTTCTCAAAAGTCCCGATACATCAGCCCTGCAAGCTGATATGGCACGCCGCCTGGGCGCCACACCTGATTTCTTTGACAACGACCCTGTGGTGATTGACCTCAGCGTACTAGAGGACCCTAACCAAGTGCTAGACCTGCCCTCGGTGTGCCTCATGCTGCGTACCCACCGCATGCTGCCGGTGGCTGTGCGCGGCGCAAACGAGCACCAATTAGCTAACGCACACAAAGCGGGCTTGTTTGAAGCGCGTGACTTGAGCATTCCAGTTCCTGCGGCAGCACGCGTCGAAACCGTGGTGCAAGAAGTGATTCGCGAAGTTGAAGTGGTTCGCGAGGTGTCGACTGGCGGCCCAGCGATGGTCATTGACAAGCCTCTGCGCTCGGGTCAGCACGTGTACGCCAAGGGCCGCGACCTGATCGTGCTGGCGATGGTCAATCCTGGGGCAGAAATCATGGCCGACGGACACATCCACGTGTACGCCCCCCTGCGCGGCAAAGCCATTGCCGGTGCACGCGGCGACACGCAAGCGCGCATCTTCACGTCTTGCCTCGAAGCCGAACTGATTTCGATTGCAGGCACCTACCGCACCAGCGACCAGCCCCTCCCCCCCGAAGTGGCCGCCAAGCCTGCGCAAATCAGCCTGCAAGGTGATAAGTTGGTGATGCAAGCATTGTAAAATTGCAGATTATTTTTTAGAACAACCTAGGGCTTTCTTCATGACAAAAATCGTGGTGGTGACTTCTGGCAAAGGCGGCGTAGGCAAGACCACGACCAGCGCCAGTTTTTCCTCTGGCCTCGCTTTGCGCGGCTTCAAAACGGTGGTCATCGACTTTGATGTCGGCCTGCGTAACTTGGACCTCATCATGGGTTGCGAGCGTCGCGTAGTGTATGACTTCATCAACGTCATCAACGGTGAAGCCACACTGAACCAAGCCTTGATCAAAGACAAGCAATGCGACAATTTGTTCGTCTTGGCTGCCTCACAAACACGTGACAAAGATGCGCTCACCAAAGAAGGCGTGGAACGCGTCTTGAACGAACTCAAAGGCATGAAGTTCGACTACATCGTGTGTGATTCCCCTGCCGGCATCGAAGTGGGCGCCATGATGGCCATGCACTTCGCTGACGAAGCCTTGGTTGTCACCAACCCTGAAGTGTCTTCGGTGCGCGACTCTGACCGCATCTTGGGCATGCTCAGCAGCAAAACACAACGCGCCATTGATGGTGACACACCCATCAAAGAACACCTGCTCATCACACGCTACAACCCCAGCCGCGTGGAAGAAGGCCATATGTTGTCGCTCGACGACATCCAAGACATTTTGCGCATTCCATTGATCGGCGTGATTCCAGAATCTGAAACCGTGTTGACTGCATCAAACCAAGGCCTGCCTGCCGTTCATTTAGACAACACCGATGTGTCCGAAGCCTACAAAGACGTGATCAGCCGCTTCTTGGGTGAAGACGTTCCCATGCGCTTCACGGAACACGTCAAACCCGGTTTGTTCAAACGCATTTTTGGTGGGAAGTAAGCCATGTCGTTGCTCTCTTTTTTACTCGGCGAAAAGAAAAAAACTGCCAACGTTGCCAAAGAACGTTTGCAGTTCATCTTGACGCACGAGCGTTCAGGCCGCAATGCACAGCCCGACTATTTGCCTGCCTTGCAGCGCGACTTGGTGGCGGTGCTTTCTAAATACGTGAAGATCAATCCAGATGACATCAAGGTCAATTTGGAGCGTCACGACAACCTCGAAGTGCTCGAAGTCAAAATCGAACTCCCCGAGTGAAGACTCAAGCCCTCTAAAAACAAAAAGCGTCCCGAGGGACGCTTTTTATTTGGCTTTCACAAGCAGAAGGTGGGATTAACCGCCTTTGTTTGAACGCTTGCCAGGGTTCTTTTTGCTACGTGTCGCAACACCGCGCTCAAGACTCACACGTTGACCACGACCACCGGTGCGCAGCATAGTGCCTGGCAATGGTGTTGGTTTTGGTGAGCGTTGACGATCGGCTTCGGTGACGATTTTGTTTCCCATGAAATTTTCCAAATAAAAAGTTACAGCCTCTAATTAGGCCACATGTTCAATGTATTTTCGCACGGAACCACCCATAATCCTCGCAAAGAAGGTGATTTATGAACCCAAAGATCAGTGAATTATTGGCTCGCATCCAACAAATGGAGTTAGAGATCGAGCAAGAGATGAAGCGCAGACGCGCTGAACTGCAAGCCGATTTCGAGGAAAAGCGCATCAAATTTGAGCATGAGGTTGTGGAACAACAACGCCGCTTCAAGACGGGCATCGTCAAGTACATGCTGTCTGCGAACTTACTCAGTGTCTTAACCTCACCCGTGATTTACGCCGTGCTAGTGCCCATGCTGTTGCTCGATCTCTCTGTCACGGTGTATCAACATATTTGCTTTCGCGCCTACGGTATTCCACGCGTCAAGCGCAGCGACTACTTTGTTTACGACCGCACGCACTTGGCCTACCTGAACTTGATTGAAAAAATCAACTGCGGCTACTGCTCTTATGGCAACGGTCTCATGGCCTATGCGCGCGAGATCGTTGCACGCACTGAACAGTATTGGTGTCCCATCAAGCACGCCCGTAAAGTCATGGCAGCGCACCCTTATTACACTGGGTTTGTTGATTTCGGCGATGCCCAAAGTTACCAACGTGAACTCGAAAACTTGCGTGCAAAACTCACTGAACTCAACGCATCTGAATAACGCAAAAGCCCCGCATGCCAAACACAAACATTGACAAACGCCTGATGGATCTAGAAATCAAGGCCAGTTTCACAGAAGACTTGCTAGAGCAACTCAACCAGACTATTTTTCAGCAGCAACAACAAATCGACGCATTGATTCACGCCATCAGTCAGTTGCGCCAACAAACCCCCGATGGAGGCTCTGGCGGTATGAGAAACCTGCGTGATGAGCTCCCACCCCACTATTGAATGCATGTAAGCGCTCTCGGTGAGAGACTGGCGTGCACCCGTATTTTTTGCGCTGTCTCTCGTGTTTTTTTGAATCTTTATAAGGAAAACTCAATGTCAAAAACGGTGGATTACTACCTAGCCCCACAAAGCCCTTGGACGTATCTGGGGCACCAACGCTTCGTGCAAATTGCCAAAGCGGCGGGCGCTACCGTGCGCGTGATGCCGATGGACTTAGGCCAAGTGTTTCCCATCTCAGGTGGCTTGCCTTTGGGCAAACGCGCACCGCAGCGCCAAGCCTATCGACTGGTGGAACTGACGCGTTTCAGCAAAGCGCTGAACCTACCGTTGAACCTGCACCCCAAGTTTTTTCCTGTCGCGGGTGACCCCGCTGCGCGGCTCATCATTGCCGTTGACATGCACCATGGCACGGAGGCGGCCTTGGCACTCACAGGCGCTGTGCTTTCAGCCGTGTGGCATGAAGAACGCGACATTGCAGATGCCACCACCTTGGCCGCCCTGTTAGGCGAACATCAACTCGATGCGAGCTGCCTAGCGCTGTCTAGCTCTCCCGAGGTGCAAGCCCGTTACGACAGCTACACACAAAGCGCCATCGACACCCACGTGTTTGGTGCACCCAGTTATGTGATTGACGGTGACATGTTCTGGGGCCAAGACCGGTTGGACTTTGTGGCACAAAAGCTCGCAAGCTAAAAAGAAACCCACAAACAATTCAGCCACCGAAGTTGCACACAAGGTGTAACGCGGTGGCTGAATGCCGTTTAGCGGGTGCTAATTAACGGGGTGTGCGTGGCTTAGGTGCGCGTTTTTTGGCGTCAAAGCCACCACCAAACGATTTGCCAGCGGCTGGACGTGCGGGCTTGTCAAACGGTGTGCGACCTGCCTCAAACGGAGCGCGTGGGCCACGTGCGGGTGCACGATCGTCAAAGCTGCGCGGTGCGCGGTCTTCAAAACTACGTGGCGCACCGAAGTTGCCGCGTGGTGCGCCATGACCTTCGCCAAAGTTGCCGCGTGGGGCACCTTGACGTGGCTCGAACGCGTTGCCACGACGGTCATCAGAACGGTTATTGTCTTGACGGCCTTCGAAACGGCCTTCTGCACGTGGCTCAAAGCGGCTTGGACCATTGCCTTCAAAGCGGCCACCGCCACCACCGAATTTATTGCCGCCGCCGAAGCCGCCACGATTACCGCCACCGCCGCCGAACTTGCCGCCGCCTTTGCGGTCGTAGTCACGGCCAGCACCGCCGCGTTGTTCGACGCGTTGGGTGGGTTCCATGCCTGGAATCACTTCAGCCGTGAACTGCTGGCGCGTGTAGGCTTCGATGTCATAAATTTTGCGCTTGTCGCGGAACTCGGCCAAGGTCACAGCCAAGCCATCGCGGCCTGCACGGCCAGTACGGCCAATGCGGTGGGTGTAATCCTCAGACTTCATCGGCAAGCCAAAGTTGAACACGTGCGTCACTGTGGGCACGTCAATTCCGCGAGCAGCCACATCGGTGGCCACCAAGAACTGCACTTGACCTTGGCGCAAAGCCATCAAGCGACGGTTGCGCAAACCTTGGCTCAACGCACCGTGCAAAGCCACAGCGGAGAAGCCTTCTTGTTGCAAGTCATTGGCCAAGCCGTCGCACTCAATTTGGGTGCTGGCAAAGATGATGGCTTGGTTGATGGTGGTGTCACGCAAGAGGTGGTCCAACAAACGGCGCTTGTGTTGTGCGTTGTCTGCCCAATGCAGCACTTGGCGAATGTTGCTGTGCTTCTCTTGAGGTGAGTCAATTTGCACGCGTTGGGGTTGACGCATGACGCGTGTGGCCAACTGCTGAATGCGTGGCGCAAACGTGGCGCTGAACATCATGGTTTGCTTGCGGTCGATGGTGAGCTGGTTGATTTCAGCCAAGTCGTCCGAGAAACCGAGGTCCAACATGCGGTCGGCTTCGTCCACCACCAAGAATTGAACTTTGTCCAACTTGATTTGCATGGAGCGCTGCAGGTCGAGCAAACGGCCAGGCGTCGCCACGACCAAGTCAGCGTTTTGCAGCTTAGCGATTTGCAACTGGTAAGGCATGCCGCCCACCACGTTGGCCACGCGCAAACCACGGCAATGCTTGACCAAGTCGATGGCGTCATGCGCCACTTGTTGCGCCAATTCGCGGGTGGGGCAAACGATCAAAGCGCCAGGGGTTGGAGCTTTGAAGTTACGTGTGTTGGTGGGGTCTTTGCGCTTAGCGCGTTTAGGGACCTCTTCGCCATTGGCCGCAGCATCTGCCACGAGTTTGTCCCAAGCAGCCTTGTCAGCAGCTTCGGCTTGCGCTTGCTGTTGCAGCAAGGTGTGCAACACGGGCAACAAGAACGCCGCTGTTTTGCCGCTACCTGTTTGGCTAGACACCATCAAATCGATGAAGCCAGCTTTGGCATCGGCGTTGGCCGATGGCAAAGCCAAAGGAATGGTTTTCAATTGAACGGTGGTGGGTTGGGTGTAGCCCAAATCCGCCACGGCTTGCACCAATTCAGGCGCCAAACCCAATTCAACGAAGCCGTTAGGCACGTCTGCGGGGGCAACTTCAGGGCTGTGAGCGCCCTCAACGGAAACCGCATCGTGTGCGGCAATGGAAATAGTTTCGGCAGGCGCAAATTCGCCTGTCACATTCAAAGTGTCAGTCATGATTTTTTCTCGCACGTGAGCGCCGCAAGTTGTGCGACTGCTCCGTTCTAGGTTAAAAAACATCAACCATCAAACGGAACCTGCTCTGACCCGCTAGGGGTTTATTCAGTGCTTGGGACTCTATTCGGGAGTCCGGTGAATGAAGGGAGATGTACAAATTCGCTACGGTGTTGTAGCGAAGACCGTGATTATGGCACGAATTCGGGTTTTCACCTAATCAATTTTCAAGAAGTGCTCGCGGTAGTGCAACATTTCGTCGATGGACTCATGCACATCGGCCAGCGCCGTATGTTTTTGCGCCTTTTTGAATGCGTTCACAACCTCGGGTTTCCAGCGGCGGGACAGCTCTTTGAGCGTGCTCACATCCACGTTTCGATAGTGGAACCATGCCTCTAGCTTGGGCATGTATTTATTCAAAAACCGGCGGTCTTGCCCAATGGTGTTGCCGCACATGGGCGAAACACCTTTGGACACATAGTGCTTCATGAAGGCGATGAGCTGCACCTGCGCTTCTTCTTCTGTCACAGTGGATGCTTTGACTTTTTCGATCAAGCCGCTCTTGCCGTGCGTGCCTTTGTTCCACGCGTCCATCTTGCCGAGTAACTCGTCGCTTTGGTGAATGACGAATACAGGGCCTTCAATGCGAATCGACAAATCGGGGCTGGTGACGATGACTGCGATTTCGATCAAACGCTCGCGCTCGGGATCAAGTCCCGTCATTTCACAATCGAGCCACACCAAGTTCAAATCGGACTTGGCCAGCTTAGGGACAACAGGGGAGATGGGAGAGGTGGCAACTTCAGACATGCGCCAGATTGTCGCCCATCACGCAGAGGCCCACTTCATCTAAACTCACCCACCATGATGAACCCCTCTCTCGCGATGACCTTGACACTGGTAGCTGTGTTGCTCGCCAACCTGCTCACCAAACTTTGGCTCAGTGGTCGTCAAGTCCGCCATGTGGCGCAGCACCGCGCGCACGTGCCCGAAGCATTTGCACACACGATCAGCTTAGAAGCGCATCAAAAAGCCGCCGATTACACGCTGGCCAAATCGCGTGTGAGCTTGATCGATTTGGCTTTGGATGCTGTCACGTTGATCGGCTGGACGTTATTGGGCGGCTTAGACCTTCTCAACCAAGTCACACTGAATTGGCTGGGCGAAGGCATGGGTCAGCAAATAACCTTGGTGGTGAGCTTCACTTTGATCGGTAGCTTGATCAGCTTGCCCTTGTCGCTGTACCAAACCTTTGGCATTGAGCAACGCTTTGGCTTCAATAACACCACGGCGAAGTTGTGGGTCAGTGACATGCTCAAAGGCCTGCTGATCGGCATGGCCCTAGGCTTGCCCATTCTCTGGCTCGTGCTGTGGCTGATGCAAGCAGGCGGGGCCTTGTGGTGGCTCTACACCTGGGCGGCTTTGGTGGTCTACCAATTGTTTGTGATGTGGATTGCGCCCAACGTCATCATGCCGCTGTTCAACAAATTCACACCGCTGGAAGACGCCACGCTCAAGGCGCGCGTCACGGCGTTGATGAACCGCGCAGGCTTTAAAGCCAAAGGTTTTTTTGTGATGGACGGCAGCCGCCGCTCCGCCCACTCCAACGCTTTCTTCACAGGCTTTGGGGCGGCCAAGCGCGTGGTTTTTTTCGACACGCTGCTCACACAACTCAACGGCGATGAAATGGAAGCCGTGCTCGCCCACGAGTTGGGCCACTTCAAGCACCGCCACATTTTGAAAATGTTGGCCGTCAGCTTTGCCACCAGCCTTTTGGGCCTTGCCTTGTTGGGCTGGGTGTCCCAACAAATTTGGTTCTACACAGGTTTAGGCGTCATGCCCAACCTCAACGGCAACAACAGCGCTTTGGCCTTGTTGCTGTTCATGTTGGTTTTGCCTTTGTTCACCTTCTTTGTGTCACCCTTGTCAGCGCACCGCTCTCGCAAATTTGAATTTGAAGCGGACGCCTATGCCATGGCCAATAGTGACGGCCAAGCCCTGATCAGCGCACTGCTCAAACTCTACCAAGACAACGCGTCCACCCTCACGCCGGACCCTTGGTACGTGGCGTTTTACTACTCGCACCCGCCCGCCTCGCAGCGCTTGGCTCGGATGGCCGCATGAAGCAAACCGGCTTGGTGGTGGCCAGCCACGGACGTCATTGCGTCGTAGAGACCCCCGATGGTATGCGCCGCATTTGTCATCCACGCGGCAAGAAAAGCCAAGTGGTGGTGGGTGACCGCGTGCAATGGTTGGCCAGCACAGACGAAGGCACCATTGAAAAAGTGGAGCCACGTCACAACTTGTTTTACCGACAAGACGAAATTCGCACCAAGTCCTTCGCAGCCAATTTAGACCAAGTGCTGATCTTGCTCGCGGCTGAGCCCGAGTTCTCAGAAATGCAACTGACACGGGCCTTGATTGCCGCCGAAGCAGAACACATCCGCCCCATCATCGCGCTGAACAAAAGCGACTTGACGGAGCTCTTTGCACGCGCCCTGGCCCGCCTAGAGCCTTATGTGAAGATGGGCTATACCGTGCTGCAAGGCGCGTTTAAAACAGGTGATTTGGGTGACCTACCCGATCGTCTGCAACACAAAACCACCCTGGTGCTCGGCCCCTCGGGCACAGGTAAAAGCACCCTCATCAACGCCCTTGTACCCCATGCCAATGTGGCCACCGCTGAGATTTCGCAAGCGCTGAACTCGGGTAAGCACACCACGACCTCCACGACATGGCACTGGGTCGATGCCGAACGCACCACAGGATTGATTGATTCACCGGGGTTTCAAGAGTTTGGTGTGCATCACATCGATGCCATGCAACTCGCGGCCTATATGCCCGACTTCAAACCGTATGTGGCGAACTGCAAGTTTTACAACTGCACGCATTTACACGAACCGTCGTGCGGGGTGCAAGACGCGGTTGCAGCTGGGGCCATCAGCCCCTCGCGTTACAAGCTCTATGGCATGCTGTTTGCCGAGTTGACGCAGCCAGTCAACTACTGAGGTTGTGCGAGAAGGGTTAGCCCAGCAAACGGGCCAAGGTCAGCAAGGCCAGTAGCACCATCCAAAGCACCACGGTTCGCCACACCAAGCCCACCACGCTCGACAGATGGGCCATCTCAGGCGTGCGGCCTGGGGTGCTTTCGCTGTCTTGCGCATCGTCTTCGATGTCTGCACGCAAAGCCTCACCGCCTAAGCGCACATTGAGTGCGCCCGCCGTCGCAGACAAGACCACACCATCGTTGTCATCTGGGAAGCGCTGGGCGTGGTTGCGCCAGCAATCAATCGCTTCTTCAAAGTTGCCCACCGCGGCAAAGGCCACCGCCGTCAAACGCGCAGGGAACCAGTCCACGCGATGCCACGCTTGGCGAGCGGCCTCTTGCAAGGTCTCGCTCACCCAACCTTTGCTGAGCTTGGGAGCGGCTTGCCATACATGTGCCACCATCTCACTCATGCGGTAGATCACTGCCCCCGCAGGGCCAAAGCCCAAGGCCGCCAGAATTGAAAACCAAGTTAACACACCAAATACATGGCGATGCGCTGAGAGCACCGAGTGTTCAATCACATGGCGCAGCAACTCGCTGCGCGGCAAGCTGCCCACCTCGACATGCTGCCACTGGGCCAACAGCTCGCGGGCCAAACGCTCATCCCCCACATCCAAGGCATCACGAATGTCGGTGAAGTGGTGGCTGAACTGACGAAAGCCCAAGGTGACGTAGAGCACGGCAATGCTCCAAACCATCGCCACTGGCCAACCAAACAACGCCAACAAAAACCAATGCACCGCAGTGGCAATCACGGCAGGTACCCCCACCGCCAACGACCACGTGGTCCATGCCAAACGCGCATGGCCAGCATCCAGCGTTTGACTCATCCACACCACCCATGCATGCGCCGTGCGATGCACCCAATTGCCACGCACCAAGGGACGGGCTTGTTCAATCAGCAGAGCGAGGAGTAGGGAAAGAAAACTCATAGAGCGATGATAGCGGCCCACTCAGGCCATTTGCCTCTCTCAGGCGCGCAAGAAGCGGTAAAAATTGCGCAGCATGCCTGCGGTAGCGCCCCATACAAAGCGCAGCGTCTCGCCGTCTTGGTAAGGGATGGACAGCCATTCACGGCTCACACCCTCGTATTCAAAGCGATGCCAGCGGTGATGTGCTGGGTTCATCAAAAAGGCCAAAGGCACTTCAAACGCATCGGCCACCTCGTGGCTGTTGAGGTGCAGCGTCATCTGGGGGGAAATCAGGGCCACCACGGGCGTCACATGAAACGAAGAACCGGTCACGTACTCGGGTAATGTGCCCAGCACTTGGACATGGTGAGCCTCGAGGCCCACTTCTTCTTGCGCTTCACGCAAAGCGGTGGCCACCGCATCGGCATCGCCCTCATCGCGCTTGCCACCTGCAAAGGCAATTTGCCCTGGGTGCGTTGACATATGCGAAGGCCTTTGGGTCAGCAGCACTGTGGGCTCATCACGCATGACGATGCCAATCAACACCGCTGCTTGTTCCGGGGCTCGGTCTAAGAATTGACGCTCGCGCACCAACTCAGGCTGCCATACCGGTGGATGGGCAAAACGCGCCTGCAAGGCTACAGGTGTAAGGTGCTGAGCTGGCACAGCTTCCAAGTGACGATCCACTTGGAACACAGGCACTTGCTTGGGGTCAAAAAGAGGAAGTTGGGTCATAAGAAAAGCCACCGCAAGTTTTCACTCGGGGTGGCTTCAAAGCAAATGTAGATCTGCTTATTTAGCGGCTGCTGCGGCTTTAGAAGCTGCGGCCGACTTGCTGACCAATTTTTCTTTGATACGAGCAGACTTGCCGCTACGGTCACGCAAGTAGTACAACTTGGCACGACGCACATCACCACGACGCTTGACTTCGATGGTTGCGATCAAGGGGCTGTAAGTTTGGAACGTACGCTCCACGCCTTCACCACTAGACATTTTGCGCACGGTGAAGCCGCTGTTGAGGCCACGGTTACGCTTAGCGATCACCACACCTTCGTAGGCCTGCACACGCTTGCGTGTACCTTCAACCACGTTGACGCTCACAATGACTGTGTCGCCAGGTGCGAATTCGGGGATGACTTTGCCGAGACGAGCAATTTCTTCTGCCTCGAGTGTTTGGATTAAGTTCATGTTTTCCTCTAAAAGATCTTGGTCGCGCTACACAAAAGGCCCCGGAACGTGATGTCCAAAGCGGCCGGCCAGAGGATCGAAAAGCCCACTATTATAGCAAGCTTTGCGCCCTGAGAGTAGCTTCGTCCTGCTTGGTGAGTTTGGCGGTGGCGCGGGCCGCGTCGATCAACTCAGGGCGCAAACGCGCGGTGAGTAGCAAACGTTGGTCACGGCGCCAACGCTCAATGTTGACGTGATGACCTGACATCAACTCAGCTGGCACGCCCTGCCCTTGCCATTGCTCGGGGCGGGTGTAATGCGGGCAATCTAGCAAGCCGTCAAGCGCGGGATTGAAGCTGTCAAGCTGATGGCTGCCTTCGTCATTCAGCACGCCTGGCTGCAAACGCGCCACAGCATCAAGCAAGGTCATGGCAACTAACTCACCGCCAGAAAGCACAAAGTCGCCCAAGCTGATTTGCAGATCCACATGCGTGTCGATGAATCGCTGGTCAATGCCTTCGTAACGACCACACAGCAGCACGGCACCTTGGCTGTCAGACCAGCGTTGCACGGCGGCGTGGCGCAAAGTCTCACCAATCGGGGAGAAAAAAACCAACGGCGCAACATCACGGCCCTGTCCTCGGTCTGCACGGATCGCCGCCAAACACGCAGCCAAAGGCTCGGCCATCATGACCATGCCGGGGCCACCCCCAAAGGGACGGTCGTCCACGCGGCGGTAGTTACCTTCGGCGAAATCGCGCGGGTTCCAGAGGTGAACCCCGACTTGGCCGGACTCATAAGCGCGACGGGTCACGCCAGTTTTGAGAAAAGGCTCAAACAGCTCCGGAAACAAGGTAATGATGTCAAAGCGCACGACAGGGCCTAGTGCGAGCGCTTTAGTAATCGGGTTGCCAGTCGGCGATGATGCGACGTCCTGCCAAATCCACGGTGTCGATGTAGACCGACACAAAGGGGATCATGCGCTCTAGGGCTTTCCCCTCTTCCTCATAAGACAGCACCAACACGGTTTGTGGGCCGGTGTGCAGCAACTCTCGCACGTGGCCCAAAGCAACACCTTCGCGGTTGACGACGTCAAGGCCGATCAAATCGACCCAGTAATACTCGTCTTTTTCAGGGGTTGGGAAGCTGGTGCGCGACACGAAAATGCGTGCGCCTTTGAGCAGTTCTGCGGTGTTGCGATCGGGCACCTCTTGGGCCGTCGCCACCACAGAATCAGAATGTTCTTTGGCTTCGATAATTTTCAAAAGCACGGTGCCAGCAAATGTTTTGGCACCTCGTTCAGCGGGTTGTAAAAACCAACGCTTGGAAGAAAAAAGCGCTTCCGGAGAAGCGCTGTAGGGCAAGACCTTGAACCAGCCTTTGATGCCCCAAGCATCTGCAATGCGCCCGACTTCGATGGCGTCCGCAGGAAGTTCCGCGGACTCAAGGCCGAGCGTCATTGCAATGCCTTTGTTCAATTAAACAGCAGCTTTAGCAGCAGCTTGTTTGACCAAACGGATCACGGTTGGCGAGCATTGCGCGCCAACGCTTGTCCAGTGGGTCAAGCGGTCTTGTGCAACGCGCAAGCCTTCAGCTTGACCTTTGGCGATTGGGTTGTAAAAACCAATGCGCTCGATGAAACGGCCGTCGCGACGATCGCGCTTGTCGGCTACAACAATGTTAAAAAACGGACGGGCTTTAGAACCGCCGCGTGAAAGTCGGATGACGACCATGATGAATCCTTCGGGTGGAAATTTTTTCAACGTTTGAGACACGCGCTAAGCCACCCGGCCTGCGACACGCTG
>CANBWY010000040.1 GCA_947373245.1 Comamonadaceae bacterium | reverse complement strand
CTCACAGGCTCGGTCAGCGTGAGCACGGCTGCCGCGGCAATGGCGGCATCCACCGCATTGCCGCCCGCCCACAGCAGCCGCAAGCCCGCTTGCGCCGCGAGAGGGTGCGAGGTGGACACCACGTTGCGTGCAAACACGGGCAAGCGTGTAGAGGTGTAGGGGTTGGCGAAGTTGAAGTTCATGCGTGGTGGATGGTCCATCTTCAAACACTTTCAAAAGCATCAGGCGAGAGCACAAATATAAGCGCGTGCAAAAACAAAACGGCACCCAAAGGTGCCGTTTCACAGTCAAAACAAATTCAACTGAATCACTCTTCCACGAAGGCTTCTTCTCGTTTGGACTTGATGGATGGCAACAGCACAATCACCAAGAGCATGGCCGCAGCAGCCAACAAGCCAGCCGACAACGGACGTGTGCCAAACACGGTCCAGTCACCGCGGGACAGCAGCAAGGCGCGACGCAAGTTCTCTTCCATCATGGGGCCGAGGATAAAGCCGAGCAGCAATGGCGCAGGCTCCACACCCAACTTCACAAACATGTAACCGACGAAGCCAAAGGCCGCAACCATCCAGATGTCAAAGGTGTTGTTGTTGGTCGAGAACACACCGATTGCGCAGAACAGCACGATGGCAGGGAACAAGAAGCGGTAAGGCACAGACAACAACTTGATCCACATGCCGATCAAAGGCAGGTTCAAGATCACGAGCATCAAGTTACCAATCCACATCGAGGCAATCAGACCCCAGAACAACTCGGGGTTGCTGGTCATCACCTGTGGGCCGGGCTGGATGTTGTGAATGGTCATCGCACCCACCATCAAGGCCATCACCGCGTTAGGTGGGATACCCAAAGTGAGCAATGGAATGAACGAGGTTTGTGCACCGGCGTTGTTGGCCGATTCAGGCGCCGCCACACCGCGGATGTTGCCTTGACCAAAGGGCACTTCGCCTGGACGCAACTTGGTTTTCTTCTCGAGGGTGTAAGCCGCAAACGCTGCCAACAAGGCACCGCCACCGGGCAACACGCCGAGCAATGAGCCCAAGGCTGTACCGCGAATGACCGCAGGCAGCATGTTCTTGAAGTCTTCCTTGGTGGGGAACAAGCCCTCCACCTTGGCGGTGAACACTTCGCGCTCGTCTTCGGGTTGCGACAGGTTCGAAATGATCTCGCCGTAGCCAAACACACCCATCGCCACCACCACGAAGCCCACACCGTCGGTGAGTTCGGGAATGTCAAAGCTGAAACGGGCCACGCCAGAGTTCACGTCAGTACCGATCAAGCCGAGCAAGAGGCCCAACACAATCATGGCAATCGCTTTGAGCAGTGAGCCCGAAGCCAACACCACCGCGCCGACCAAGCCCAAAATCATGAGCGAGAAATACTCAGCAGGGCCAAACTTGAAGGCAAGTTCTGTCAAAGGCGGTGCGAACGCAGCCAAGATCAAGGTGCCCACGGAACCGGCGAAGAACGAACCCAAGCCAGCAGCAGCCAAAGCGGGGCCGGCTCTGCCCTTGCGGGCCATTTGGTAGCCGTCGATGGTGGTGACCACCGAAGACGATTCACCTGGCAAGTTCACCAAAATCGCAGTGGTCGAACCACCGTATTGCGCACCGTAGTAAATACCGGCCAACATGATGAGCGCCGACACAGGGGGCAGCGCGTAGGTGGCGGGCAGCAACATGGCGATGGTGGCCACAGGGCCAATGCCTGGCAACACACCAATCAAGGTGCCCAAAATACAACCGACCAAGCAGTACAACAGGTTGATGGGCGTGAACGCCACACCAAAACCCAATGAGAGGTTTGCAATCAAATCCATTATTTATTTCTCCCGGCTCAACCAGTGATGAAGGTAGGCCACACAGGCATCTGCAATTTCAGCAGCACGATAAAGGCCAAATAGCTGCCAGCCGACAAAACGGTGGCCAACAACAGCACTTCTTTCAACACAAATGAGTCACCCGCTTTACTGGCAATGATCACCAAGGCAAAGATGGCCAAAATCAAACCCATGGCTGGTAAACCAATGCTGGGCAAACCGCCCAACAAAACACCAAATGCCAAGTTGGCACCCAAGATGAAGACCACCGGACGCCATGCGAATGCGCCGATCTTGCCGCCATCTTCCGAATGTTCCACCAAAGAATAGAACATGGTGAATGCACCCAACACGGCCAACACAATACCTAGCAAAAGTGGGAAATAGCCAGGGCCCATTCGCGCGCCGTTGCCCACGGTGTAGCTCAGGGAACCCAAAGCGAAACCGCCGCCGACCAATGTGAACATCAGGCCGGAGAAAAAGTCTTTTTGACTTTTGATCATTTGTTCTCCTCTATTCAAAAGCAAATATGAGCTGAATTATGGAGTTGGGCCCAGGTCAGAAGCGATGTGGGTTACACCTATTTTTTGACGCATCAAAATCGGGGGTAAACCCTTGCCTCATAAGGCTTTCAACGGTTTGAACACCCGCAACCATTTGGTCGCTGGCAGCGGCCATCGGGCTTGAATGGCCTCGGCTTTCGCCATCAATTCCGCACGTTTGGGCAGGCTGGGCGTGCGCTGCGCCAACACCACGGTATTGCCCTCGCGCGTGGGCTTGAAAGCCCACAGCGCATCTGCACCAAACGCGGCCGCCATTTTCTCCACACTTTGGGCAAAACTGGAGCTGCGGCCAAACAAGTTGACCGTCATGCAGCCCTCGTCCGTCAGCAGGCTACGGCAGTCGGCATAAAACTCTGCGCTGTCGAGCACGGGCGAAGCGGCCTCGTGGTCGTACAAGTCGACTTGCAAGGCGTCAATTTGTCCGCGCCAGTGGTCGTGCTTGGCCACTTCGGCGGCGTCCCCCAACACCACTTGCAACTTGGCGCTGTCGGCGGGCAGTTTGAACCACAAGCGACACGCAGCCACCACTTGGGGGTTCAATTCAATCGCCGTGGTTTTCATGCGCAGGTGTTTGAACGAAAACTTGGTGAGCGATGCAGCGCCTAGCCCCAGCTGCATGGCGTGCATCTTGCCCACTTTGTCGAGGTCGACAAACAAGAGCCACGCCATCATGCGTTGCACGTACTCCAGGTCAATGTCAAAAGGCTTGTCGATGTTCATCGAGCCTTGCACCCACGGCGTGCCGAGGTGCAAATAGCGGGTGTCGCCGTAGTCAGAGAAATTGACCTCTGGGAGTTCGGGTTTTTTCTTGGTTGCCATGTGTGTTTTTTCGTTTTTATGCCTGCATGCCTTCGACCACAAAACGCACGCGTTTGTTGCCCTGCCATTCATCGGCCTCTAAGCGAAACGCCAAATGCGCCAGCGCTGGCAGTGGGTCCACGCGACCAAACCAAATGCCATCCACGGGCTGACCATGGTGGCGCAGTTTGAGGGCCAAATGTTTTTCGCCTACCAATCGCTGACCCAAGACCTCGACCACTTCGCTGAACGTAGGCGGCGCAAAGCCTTGACCCCACACCTCGCGCGCCAAGGTATCGGCCAACTCAGGGCGACGGTATTCGGGCAACAAGGGGCCGTCGGTTTCTAAGCGACGTTGCAAGGTGGCTTCGTCAAGCCACTCTTGAGCGACTTGCTGCAAGGCTTCTTCAAACGTGGCGAGGTTGTCTTCTTCCAAGGTACAGCCCGCAGCCATGGCATGGCCACCAAAGCGCAGCAACACGCCGGGGTGGCGCTTGGCCACGAGGTCGAGGGCATCGCGCAAATGAAAGCCGGGGATGGAGCGGCCCGAGCCCTTCAGCTCATGGCCCTTGCCCGCCGCTTGGCTGGGCGCAAAAACAAACGTGGGGCGGTGGTGCAAGTCTTTGAGCTTGGCAGCCACGATGCCGACCACGCCTTCGTGAAAGTCGGGGTCGAACACACACAGGGCCGAAGGTGGTTCTTCTTCGGGGTCAAACATTTCTTGGGCCAGCTCTAGCGCTTGCTCACGCATGTCGCCTTCAATTTCTCGGCGCTCACGGTTGATGCGGTCCAGCTGTGTGGCCAACTCGGTGGCGCGGCCCACATCGTCGGTGGTGAGGCATTCGATGCCCAAGGTCATGTCCGACAAACGGCCTGCCGCGTTGATGCGCGGCCCCAACGCAAACCCAAAATCTTGCGAGGTGCATTGCGCGCTTTGACGGCCTGCTGCCGCAAACAAAGCCAGCATGCCGGGTGGCATTTGACCTTTTCGCACACGTGCCAAACCTTGCGCCACCAAGCGACGGTTGTTGGCATCAAGCTTGACCACGTCGGCCACAGTGCCCAGCGCAACAAGTGGCAGCAGTGTGTCGAGCTTGGGTTGTTGTTCCGCAGTGAACACACCGCGCTTACGCAGCTCGGCACGCAGCACCAGCAACACATAAAACATCACGCCCACACCGGCCAGCGCTTTGCTCTCAAAGGTGCAACCAGGTTGGTTGGGGTTCACCATCGCATCCGCTTCGGGCAACACGGCCGCTGGCAAATGGTGGTCGGTCACCAACACTTGCAAGCCCAAGGCGCGTGCCGTGGCCACGCCCTCCACACTGGCAATGCCGTTGTCCACGGTGATGAGCACATCGGCACCGCTGGCTTTGACACGCTCGGCAATCGGAGGCGTGAGGCCATAGCCATCCACCACACGATCGGGCACGATGTAGCTCACGTGTGCGGCACCCAGCAAGCGCAAACCGCGCAAGGCGACGGCGCAGGCGGTGGCACCATCGCAGTCGTAGTCGGCCACGATGCACAGTTTTTTATTGGCGGCCATCGCATCGGCCAGCAACACGGCGGCAGCTTCAATGCCTTTTAAACCAGTGGGCGGCAACAGTTGCGCCAGCGAGGCATCGAGCGTGGCCGCATCTTGAATGCCCCGTGCGGCATACAAACGCGCCAACAACGGGTGCACACCCGCTTGCTCTAGCGCCCAAATGCTGCGTGGCGGCATGTCGCGTGGGATGAATTGCATGGGCTCAGTCTTTCAAGGGCGCAACGGCCAACACGGTGTCTAAAGAAGTTGGCGCAAAGTGGATGCGCAGGCGTTGCCACAGCGATGGCTTAGTGCTGTCGTACACATGAAATTCATGTTCGCCGCACAACACCAAGCGCTGCGGCTCGCCTGCGGCCACGCGCGCCAACAGTGGCGCAATGACATGTGCATCAACGTGCTGCCACGCTTGCAGCCAACCGATGAGGTCTTGTTGCAACGCGCTTTGGCGCAGCGTTTGGATGACGGCTGGCTCTTGCTGTACAGGCTTGTTCGCATCGCTAGGCAACGCGCCTGTGCCATGCACCCAAAACGAATTGACGGTCAAACTGCGCGTGTCGTTCACAGGGTGGGTGTAGAGCAACATTTGCATTTCGTTTTGCAAACGGCGCAGCAGTTTGGCCGCAGGGCTGAGCAAGTCAGCCGTGACATGACTGCCCACCAACCATGGGTCGATGTTGCGGCCAATCACACGGTCCAGCGAGGCGGTGGGCAAGTCGGCCAGCAGCGGAGACTGCGCCAGCCACTGCCCGGGCTTGTAGGGATGCAAGGCAATGCCGTCTTCGGCAAAAAAACTGTGCATGGCGTTGAACAGCGTGGCGTCTGTGGCCTCGTCGAGCTGCAAATGCGTGGGGTCGCCCAGCGTGACTTGGCCGTTGCTCACATGCCAGTTGCACAAGGTGATGAAAGCCCAGCCGCCTTGCGATGCATTCGCCGCTGCAAGGCCGTGCTCTGCCGCCGCACGGGCAGCCCAAGGCAAAACGCCATCCCCCGCGGACCAACCGATGGTTTGCGCCCATGCACGTTCATGCGGAGGCGACAAAGTGGCGAGCAATGGTTCTTGCACGGCGTCCACCTGCACATCCACACGTTGGGCTTGCGTCACCCAGGCACGTAAATTTGGTAACTCGGCCTTGGCCAACACCGATGCCTCTAGGCCGTGGGCGGTCCACAACGAAAAGGGAATCAGGGTGGTGGCGCGCGCAGGATGGGACGGCACAGAGGTCAGCACAGAAGTCATAGCCTTGATTGTCCGTGATGCAGCCCTGCACGCCCCCGCTACGGGATAATCCAGCCCACATGCAAGCGACCTCCTCCAAACTTCCCTACGAACTGCTCATTGGCTGGCGTTACACGCGCGCGGGCCGGGTGGCCGGGCGCAACGGTTTTATTTCGTTCATCTCGGGCGTGTCCATGCTGGGCATTGCGCTGGGTGTGGCCGCACTCATCATCGTGCTGAGCGTGATGAACGGCTTTCAAAAGGAAGTGCGCGACCGCATGTTGGCGGTGGTGTCCCACATCGAGCTGCTGGCACCCGGCGGCGAAGGCTTTGCCGATGTCAACGCCCTCATGGCCCAAGCCAAACGCCACACCGAGGTGGTCGCAGCCGCCCCCTTCGTGGCGCAACAAGCCTTGATGGCACGCGGCGAAGACATGCGCGGCGCCATGGTGCGCGGCATTGCGCCCGAGCAAGAAACCCAAGTGAGCGACTTCACGCTGCAAATTCCAGCGCAAGTGCGCGCCACCTTGCAGCCTGGCAGCTTCAACGTGGTGTTGGGCGGTGAGCTGGCCATGGCGATGGGGGTGCGTGTGGGCGACCAAATCACCCTGATTGCGCCCGGCGGGCAAGTCACCCCAGCGGGTGTGATGCCCCGCTTGAAGCAACTGCATGTGTCGGGCATTTTTGATTCCGGCCATTACGAATACGACGCCTCGCTGGCCCTGCTGCACATCGAAGACGCGCAGCGCATCTTCCGCCTCGAAGCCCCCAGCGGCGTGCGCTTGAAAATCAAAGACAGCCAACACGCGCGCAGCGTGGCTGCTGATTTGTCCATGCAGCTCGGCCCCGATGTCATCGTGCGCGACTGGACGCGCCAAAACCGCACGTGGTTTGCGGCGGTGCAGGTGGAGAAACGCATGATGTTCATCATCCTCACGCTCATCGTGGCGGTGGCGGCATTCAACCTCGTCACCACGCTGGTGATGACGGTGACCGACAAACGCGCGGACATTGCCATTTTGCGCACGCTGGGCGCCAGCCCCAAAAGCATCATGGCCATTTTTGTGGTGCAAGGCGCGACGGTGGGCGTACTGGGCACACTGGGCGGCTTGCTGCTGGGCCTAGGCGTGGCGTTCAACATTGACGTCATCGTGCCCGCCATTGAGCACCTCTTGGGCGCGAGTTTCTTGCCGCGTGACATTTACCTGATCAGCCGCATGCCCAGCGACCCACAAGCGGCAGACATTTGGCCCATCGCCATCATCTCGTTGGTGCTGGCTTTCTTGGCCACCATTTATCCCAGTTGGCGCGCCAGCCGCGTCAATCCGGCCCAAGCCTTGCGCTACGAATGAGGCTTGCTATGACACACACCCCCGTTCTCACAGCACACAACATCAGCCGCCGTTTCCATGAAGGGCCACTGGATGTGACCGTGCTGCAAAACGTCGCTCTGTCGGTCCAAGCCGGCGAAACGCTGGCCATCGTCGGCTCATCGGGCTCAGGCAAAAGTACCTTGCTGCATGTGCTGGGCGGCTTGGACGAACCCAGCGCTGGCAGCGTGTCCTTGATGGGACAACCTTTGGCTGGCTTGAGCGCGGCAGCCTTGGGCAATTTGCGCAACCAGCACTTGGGCTTTGTGTATCAGTTTCATCACCTGCTGCCCGAGTTCAGCGCACTGGACAACGTGGCCATGCCGCTGTGGATTCGCCGCATGGACCGTGCCGCCGCCAGCGCCCAAGCGCAGGCCATGCTCGAAGCCGTCGGTTTGGGCCCTCGCATGCACCACCGCCCAGCCGAGCTGTCGGGTGGCGAACGCCAGCGTGTGGCGATTGCCCGCGCCTTGGTGACGCGCCCAGCCTGCGTGCTGGCCGACGAACCCACGGGCAACTTGGACCGAAACACGGCAGACAACGTCTTCGCACTCATGCTGCAACTGGCCCGCGAACACAACACCGCGTTTGTGCTGGTCACGCACGACAGCACTTTGGCTGCACGCTGCGACCGCCAACTGAATTTGGTGCAAGGCCAACTGGCCTGAACGGATGATCGAGGGCCGAATGACGCAGCCTTTTTTCATTGACACGCATTGCCACCTCGACGCCGCCGAGTTTGACGCCGACCGACCCACTGTGCACGCGCACACACGTGCCGCTGGCGTGGTGCGATGCGTGATTCCCGCCGTAGAAGCCGCCAACTTTGACACCGTGCGTCTGCTGGCCCACACGCAGCAAGACACTTACGCGCTGGGCATTCATCCGCTCTACACACCGCAGGCCACCGAGGCCGACTTGGCACAACTCGACGCCGCGCTACACGCGCACCGCCAAGACCCGCGTTTGGTGGCCATCGGCGAAATTGGCCTGGATGGTTTTGTGCCCCAGCTCAACACGCCTGAGGCTTTGGCCAAACAACAGGTGTTTTACAAAGCCCAGCTCAAACTCGCACAACAACACCAACTGCCCGTCCTCCTGCATGTGCGCCGCACGGCAGACCTGTTGCTCAAGGGCTTGCGCGACACGCCCGGGGTGGGCGGCATTGCTCATGCTTTCAACGGCAGCTTGCAGCAGGCCCAAGCCTTCATCGCACTCGGCTTCAAACTGGGCTTTGGCGGTGCACTCACCTACGACCGTGCGTTGCAGTTGCGCCGCTTGGCCACCGAGCTGCCGCTCTCGGCCATCGTGCTAGAAACCGACGCACCCGACATGCCGCCACATTGGCTCTACGCCACTGCCGAACAGCGCGCTGCAGGCCAACTGCAAGGCCGCAACCAGCCCGCTGAGTTGCCCCGCATCGCCCAAGTGCTGGCCGACCTGCGCGGCATTTCTCTCGCGCAAGTGGCAGCCGTCACCACCGCGAATGCACGCACGGCCTTGCCACGCCTACAATAAAAACGTGAGTACTTCTATCTTGAACGCCGACCTGCATTGCCATTCCGTGGTTTCGGATGGCACGCTGACGCCTGAGGCATTGGCCATGCGTGCCAAAGCCAATGGGGTGGCACTGTGGGCCTTGACCGACCACGACGAAATCGGCGGTCAAGACCGCGCCCTCGCCGCCGCACATGCCAACGGCATGAAGTACCTCACAGGCACCGAAATTTCCGTCACTTTTGCCAACAAAACCGTGCACATCGTGGGCTTGGGGTTTGACGCGCACGATGCGCAGCTCACGGCCGGTTTGCACCGAACACGCGGCGGCCGCAGCGAGCGTGCCCAAGAAATGTCAGATGGCTTGACCAAAGTTGGCATTCACGGTGCGTATGAAGGTGCGCTCAAATTTGTGGGCAACCCAGAATTGATTTCACGCACCCATTTCGCACGTTTTCTCGTCGAAAGCGGTGTGTGCCAAGACACCAACGAGGTGTTTCGCCGCTTCTTGACCGAGGGCCATCCCGGCTTTGTGCCGCACCGCTGGGCCTCGTTGAAAGACGCCGTGCAATGGATCGTGCAAGCCAAGGGCATGGCGGTCATCGCCCACCCCGGGCGTTATGGCTTCACGCCCAACGAAGAATTTGCGTTCTTCACCGAATTCAAAAACCACGGCGGCCAAGGCGTCGAAGTGGTCACCGGCAGCCACACGCCGGCTGAATATGTGGTCTACGCCGACATGGCCCAAGAGTTTGGCCTCTTCGCCTCACGCGGCAGCGACTTCCACAGCCCGGACGAGAGCCGCATCGACCTCGGTACCTTGCCTTGGTTGCCGGGCCAACTCACCCCTGTGTGGGAAGCCCTGGCGCATCGCATTCAATAACTCAACTCAGTGCGCGGCATGCG
This sequence comes from Comamonadaceae bacterium, assembly GCA_947373245.1. GTDB lineage: Bacteria > Pseudomonadota > Gammaproteobacteria > Burkholderiales > Burkholderiaceae_C > Limnohabitans. Next base: position 12,047 of record CANBWY010000040.1, on the reverse strand, counting down.
CACACGGCCATGGCTCAGTTTCTTCAAGTTCACCCCGACAACCCGCAACCCCGCTTGCTCAAACAAGCCGTAGCGTTGCTTGAGCGCGGCGGCATCGTCGCTGTGCCCACCGACTCCAGCTACGCCTTGGTTTGCCATCTCGACGACAAAGCCGCCGTCGAGCACCTGCGCCGCATTCGCCAAGTCGACGACAAACACCACCTCACGCTGATGTGCCGCGATTTGTCGGAGTTGGCCAACTATGCCAAAGTGGACAACCGCCAATACCGCTTGCTCAAAGCCGCCACACCAGGGGCCTACACCTTCATTTTGGAAGCCACCAAAGAGGTGCCGCGCCGCGTCAGCCACCCGCAACGCAAAACCATTGGCCTGCGCGTACCGCAGAACAAGGCCTTGCTTGAGTTACTGGCGCTGCACGGCGCACCACTGCTGTCCACCACCCTCATTCCCCCCGGCGAGACAGACCCGATGAACGACGCTGAAGCAATTCGGGACCGCTTTGAGCACGAACTCGCCGCCGTGATTGACGCCGGCGCCTGCCCGCTCGAACCCACCACCGTGGTGGACCTCACGTCCATGGACGGCGGCGGTGACCCCGTGGTGATCCGCGAAGGACGCGGTCCGCTGAACACCTTGGGCCTGTGAACGGCCTGACTTTTAAACACAAAGTGTCGGATGCGACAATGCCATGGTGAATTTTTCTAACCTGATTCAAGACATTCTGATTTTTGGCCTGCCCGTGATTTTTGCCATCACGCTGCACGAGGCCGCACACGGTTTTGTGGCGCACCGCTTGGGCGACAACACCGCGTGGGTACAAGGCCGTGTGACCTTGAACCCCATGCCACACATCGACCCCATGGGTACCTTGATCATGCCCATCGTGCTGTTCTTGGCCACGGGTGGTAACTTTTTGTTTGGCTACGCGCGCCCTGTGCCCGTCAACTTCAGCCATTTGAACCACCCCAAGCGCGACATGATTTGGGTCGCACTGGCCGGCCCTGCCACCAACTTCCTTCAAGCCTTTGTGTGGGCTTTTGCCATGTATGGCTTGATCGCAATAGGGGTGCAAGAGCCCTACTTCATCGAAGTCTGCAAAGCGGGCGTCAAGGTCAACGCGGTGATGTTTGCCTTCAATTTGTTCCCGATGCCGCCGCTCGACGGTGGCCGCATCTTGGTGGGCTTGCTGCCTTGGAAACAAGCCGTGTGGTTTTCACGCGTAGAACCTTATGGTTTTTACATCGTGATGGCCTTGGTCCTTTTGCATGTGATCAACGCCATTTGGATGGCCCCTCTCATGAGCCTGACCTTTGAGTTGCTGAGCCTCATGCTCAGTCCGTTTGAATTTTTACTGAAGCCTTGAACATGAAAGAACGCGTTCTCTCCGGCATGCGCCCCACCGGCGCTTTGCACTTGGGTCACTACCATGGCGCTTTGAAAAACTGGGTGCGCTTGCAGTCCGAGATGGATTGCTTATACTTTGTGGCCGACTGGCACGCCCTCACCACGCACTACGAAAACCGTGAGGTGATCGAGAAAAACGTGTACGAAATGGTGATTGACTGGCTCGCTGCTGGACTCGACCCCAACGCCTGCACCATCTTTTTGCAAAGCCGCATTCCTGAACACGCCGAGCTGTTCACCCTCTTGGCCATGGGCACACCGCTGGGCTGGTTGGAACGCGTGCCGACCTACAAAGACCAACAAGAAAAGCTCAAGGACAAAGACTTGGCCACCTACGGTTTCCTAGGCTACCCCCTGCTGCAAGCCGCAGACATTTTGATCTACAAGGCCAAATACGTGCCAGTGGGCGAAGACCAGTCCAGCCATGTGGAGCTGACACGTGAAGCCGCACGCCGCTTCAACCATTTGTATGGCCACGAAATCAACGCCGAAGCCAAAGTGCAAAGCTCATTGGCCAAACTGCCCAAAGACAGCGTCAAGCGCTTCGAGAAATCGCGCAAGGCTTACCAAGAAACAGGTGACGTCAAAGCCTTGGAAGGCGCGTTGGGCTACATCGCCGCTGCGCCCGAGTTGGACATGCAAGACCGCGAGCGTTTAGAGGGTTATTTCAAAGGCACCGGCAAAGTCATCTTGACCGAGCCCCATGCGCTGCTGACCCAAGCCAGCAAGCTGCCGGGCTTGGACGGTGCGAAGATGAGCAAGAGCTACAACAACTCGATTGCCATTCGCGAAGACCGCGCCACGATGGAGCTCAAGGTCAAACGCATGCCCACCGACCCCGCACGCCAAAAGCGCACGGACGTGGGCAACCCCGACAAATGCCCCGTGTGGCAATTTCACATGGTCTACAGCGACGCAGGCACGCGCGAATGGGTCACCAAGGGTTGCACCACGGCTGGCATCGGTTGCTTGGACTGCAAGCAGCCCATCATTGAAGCCATCTTGCGCGAACAGCAACCCATGCTCGAACGTGCTGAGCGCTACATCACCAACCCGAAAATTGTTCGTGATATCGTGGACGCAGGTACTGAAAAAGCACGCATCACAGCCCGTGAAACCATGCAGGAAGTTCGGTCTGCGATGGGGCTAAACTACTAATATTGATTCAGGAGTAATAAAAATGAGTATGTACATCATTGACGACCATCCTTTGGTCCGCCAAGCCATCGCAATGCTGCTGCGCCGCATGCGTCCCGCATCGAAAGTGATCGAGTTAGAAAAGTTCAGCGAATTGCAAGCAGCCATCATCAAGAACGGTGAACCCGAGTTGTTTGTGCTCGACTTGTTGTTGCCTGGCGTCAAAGGCACCTCTGCCGTCAAAGACATCAAGACCATGTACACCACCGTGCCCTTGGCTGTGATTTCGTCGATGCCTGCGGGCGAAGCGGAAGAGACGTGCATCGAAGCCGGTGCAGACATCTACATCGAGAAGTCCACGCCTGCTAACGAAATTTCATCGGCCATCCAAGGCTTGTTCGCTGCCGAAAACGGCGACGAAGAAGTGGTAGCGGTGGGCGAGACCAAACTGTCGAAGCGCCAAAAGCAACTCATCGTCATGCTCGACCGTGGTTTGAGCAACCGCGACATCGCCACCGAGTTGGACATCAGCGAACACACGGTCAAAGTTCACCTGTGGCGCCTGTTCCGTCGCTTAGACGTGAAGAGCCGCACACAAACGCTGCACTTCGCACGCATGAACGGCTTGCTGTAAATCCCGAGCCGCCCCAATCAAAAGCCCCGCAGTCAGTGCTGACTGCGGGGCTTTTTTGTGAGCGTTTGAATTCGCGTTTAAGGCGTCGTTTGCAAGGTGTCACGCACCATCAAGTTCAGGCCTTTGCTACCGAGTTTGACGGGGCTCAGACTCACACCAAAGTCACCCGCTTGCGCCATCGCTTGACCGCTTTTAGAGATGCGCACACGCACCGTCACCTCGCTCATGCTGGAGAGCTTGGCACTGGGGTTCATGGCGGTGCTGTCGTCGAGCACAAAGTCCAACGGCAATTTGTCAGCGGTGGTGCGCACGATGGCCACGGGCATGCGTGAACCACTCACGGGCGTGGCGTACACAAACACCGTGTCGGTCGGGGCAACCAAGCCTTGGAGCTCTTTCACCAAGGTCACGCGGCCGCTGATGCTGCTCGCCACCGTGGTGGCTTTGCTACTAGCACTCGGTGGGATGGCCGGCAAGCCCAGCTTGTCGCGCGCCTCGGCAATGGCACGGTCGAGCTCAGGAGCGTCAGGAGAATCAGCGGGCACCACTTCGCGAGCACGCTCCCAAAAGCGCAAGGCCGAACGGAAGTTCATCTCTGCATACGACGCACTACCCGCCAAAAACAAAGCATTGAGGTGATGCGGGTCAGCGCTGAGCACACGCTGAATGATGGCCCAAGGTTCACCCGCGAAGCTGCCGCCCTTGTTTTGCGCCAGCACTTCGGCACGCTCAATGGACAGGTTATCGTCGCGACTCAAGCGCAAGGCCTTGCCCAAGGCCTCCGCAGACTCCTCAAAGCGGCCACGCGCGCGTTGCACGCGCCCCAGCATGACCCAGCCCTCCATGCTGTTGGGTTCGTCTTGCAAGCGACGGGTTAAGGCGGTGGCCATTTCAGTTAACTTTTCTGGCGTGACCTCGTCAGAGGCGTTCACACCCTGCTTCAAAGCCATGGGGTCCAGCGCAGCCGGTTGGCCCAACACGCTGTACATGAGCATGGACAGCACGGGCACGAGAAACACCAATAAGCCAATCGCCAACCAAGGCTTGTGCCAAACGACTGGCGTGGCGGGGGTGGTTTGCGCTTTTGAGGATTCAGGGACCACGCCCACATCGTCTAACAAGCGTTGCGACAGTTCATCGCGAGCGGCTTTGAGCTCTTCGTAGTTCAAGTTGCCCATCACAAATTCACGGTCCAGCTCAGCCAGCTGGTCGCGGTAGACCGCTGCGTTGGCTTGGGCGGGGTTGCTGGCGGCATCGGCTTGGTGTGCGGCCAAGCGCGCACCCTCTTGCGAGCCACGCCACAAGGCCACACTCAAGACAAGCAGCACCAAGGCCATCAAAGCGACGGCAGAGAAAATAAAAACGAGGGCGGGGTTCACATCAATCTTTCAACAATTGCCGAGCGTGGGCGCGGTCTTCGTCACTCAAAGCAGCAGGCGCGGCCAAGGCGCGGCGCTGGCGCAAGTACACGCCCAAAAAGACAGCAGCACCGATCAACAACACAAACGGACCAAACCACAACACCCACGTCAAAGGTTTGACCTCGGGACGGTAGAGCACAAAGTCGCCATAGCGGGCCACCAGAAAGTCTTTGATTTCTTGGTCTGATTTGCCAGAGCGAATCAGCGCACGCACCTCTTGGCGCAAGTCATCGGCCAACTCGGCATGGGACGAGGCCAACGATTCGTTTTGGCACACCAAGCAACGCAGCTCTTGCGAGATGTCCACCAAGCGCGCTTCGAGTTTGGGGTCTTCGGCCATCAACGGCGCTTCGCGGCTCGCGCTCGCAGCGACTGTTTGTGCAAGGGCGACGTGCGGCGCACACCACACAAGCATCGCAACGCTCAGCGCCAAAGTCGATTTCAAAATCAAACGCGTCATGATTTGTTCAACTCCACCGTCAAAGGCAAGATTTTTTCCGCCAACAACGCGGGCGACACGGCGCCCACAAACTTGTAGCGAATCACACCCGCCTTGTCGATGACGTAGGTTTCAGGCACGCCGTACACGCCGTAGTTGATGCCCACGCGGCCGTCCATGTCCATGACCGAGGTGACATACGGATTGCCATGCCGTTTGAGCCACACTTGGCTGCGCTCGCGCGCGAGTTGCAACTTGGTGTTGAACGGTGCTTTGTACGCCTCGTCTTGCGGCTGAATTTCTTTGTAGCTCAGGCCCACGATGGGGACTTGGTTCTTTTCTGAGAACGCCACCAGCACAGGGTGTTCTTCGCGACAAGCCACGCACCATGTGGCCCACACATTGAGCATCCAGACCTTGCCCTGCATGTTGGCGGGTGAAAACTTGGTGTCGCCTTCCAAGGTGAACAAGCTGAAGTCAGGGGCGGGTTTGCCAATCAAGGGCGATGGGATTTCGCGCGGGTCGCGCGTCAAACCCACAGCCAGGAACACGACCAAGCCGATGAACAAAACCAAGGGGATCAGTACTTTTTTCATTTGCGGTACCTACGGTCCAGCGCAGCCAATACGCCGCCTAACACCATCAACAAAATGCCACCCCACAGCCAAGGCACGAACGGTTTGTAGTACACACGCATGCTCCACTCAGAACGCGCGTCGTCCAGTGGTTCGCCCAGCGACACATACAGGTCGCGCATGAAGCCTGAATCAATGCCCGCCTCTGTCATCGGCATGGCGGATGAGAAATAGCGACGCTTTTCGGGCTGCAAAATTTGAATCACTTGGTCGTTGCGCAGCACTTGCACATCGGCACGCACGGCTTTGTAGTTGGGACCACGTACTTCGTCGAGTGAGTTCAAACGGAAGGTGTAGGGGGCAATGGTCACCACGTCGCCGATGTGCATGCGCACATCGCGCTCCACCTCGTAGCTCTTCACGCCGGTGATGCCGATGACCAACACGGCCATGCCGAAGTGGGCGATATGTTGCCCCCAAAACGAGGCAGGAATACGCCCAGGCTTGTTGACACGCGCCAGCACTTGCTGCAAGGTGCCCAAAGCCACCCAGCACCCTAAGAACAAACCAAACGCGGCGCCGAGCGACCAACCACCCAACACGAACGGCAAGACAGCCGCCAACGCAACTGCGCCCGCAAATGTCCAACGCAGCTTGTGCGCAATCTCGCGCACGCTGGCCTCACGCCAGCGCGCCACAGAGCCGGGAATCATCAAAAACACCGTGGGCACCAACAGCGGCGCAAACACGGCATTGAAATAAGGTGGCCCCACCGACAGCTTGCCCAAGTTCAGCGCGTCAATGATGAGCGGGTAAATCGTGCCCAGTAACACCGCTGCCGTGGCCACCACCAGCAAGACGCTGTTGGCCAACAAGAACGATTCGCGCGACACCAGCGCCATGTGGCCACCTAAAGCCACGCGTGGCGCACGCCAAGCAAACAACGTGAGCGAAGAACCCACCACCACCGCCAAGAAAATCAACACGAACACGCCGCGCTTGGGGTCAGACGCAAACGCGTGCACCGAGGTCAACACGCCCGAGCGCACAAGGAACGTACCGAGCAACGACAACGAAAACGCCGCAATCGCCAGCAACACCGTCCACGCTTTGAAGCTGCCACGCTTCTCAGTCACCATCAAGGAGTGAATGAGCGCAGTGCCTACCAACCAAGGCATGAGGGACGCGTTTTCCACCGGGTCCCAAAACCACCAGCCGCCCCAGCCGAGTTCGTAATACGCCCACCACGAACCCAGGCCAATGCCAAAGGTGAGGAAGGTCCAAGCCACCACCGTCCACGGGCGCGACCAGCGAGCCCATGCGGCGTCCAAACGCCCGCTCATCAACGCAGACACGGCAAACGCAAACGCCACAGCCATGCCCACGTAGCCCATGTAGAGCATGGGCGGGTGAATCACCAAGCCCGGGTCTTGCAGCAGCGGGTTCAAGTCACGGCCATCCAAGGCCGCAGGCAGCAAGCGCTCAAACGGATTGGAGGTCGTCAAGATGAAGCACAAAAAGCCGACCGAGATCAAACCCAACACGCCAATCACGCGGGCCACCATGTCGCGTGGCAAGCTGCGCGAAAACAGCGCGACAGCCAAGGTCCACACGGCCAGCAACAACACCCACAGCAAAAGCGAGCCTTCGTGACCACCCCACAGCGCCGCAAACTGGTAGGGCTTGGGCAGCAAGGAGTTGGAGTGCTGCGACACATAGAGCACCGAAAAATCGTTGTTCAAAAACGAAGCTGCCAAAGCCCCGAACGCCAAAGCCACCAACACGAACTGCAAGACCGCCGTTGGACGCGCCAAAGATTGCAGCGTGACTTGGGTTGGCGGGTGACGCACCAAGGTGCCCGCGATGGGCAACACGCCCTGCATCAGCGCCACCAAGGCGGCGAGCATGAGCGCGAAATGACCGAATTCTGGAATCATGGTTGGCCTTTGAGGGTCTGCCCAGCCTTGGCAAGCGCGGCTTGGTCCATGGCATGTTTGGCTTCAGGTGGCATGTAGTTTTCGTCGTGCTTGGCCAACACTTCGCTGGCCACAAATAAACCGTCGTCACCCAACTTACCTTGCGACACCACACCTTTGCCTTCTTTGAACAAATCGGGCAGCAAGCCCAGATAGCTGACGGGCATTTCATTCACGGTGTCAGTGATGACAAAACGCACAGTGTTGCCATTGCGCACCACACTGCCTTCTTTGACCATGCCACCTGCGCGAAAGGTACGACCCTTGGGCGCTTCGCCTTTGCTCACTTGCGTGGGCGTGAAGAAAAACACCAAATTGCTTTGAAATGCGTTCAGCACAAAAGCCGCAGCGGCGCACAGCACAACAATGCCAGCGGCAATCAAAGCAAATCGTTGGGTTCTGGGTTTCATCACATCAACTCCTCTACGGGCGACTCTTGGTCTAACCATTGGGCCACAGCCTGCTCAGCCTTGAGTTGCGCAAGGGTTTGACGCTGCGCCCAACGCGCTTGCCACACCTCTAGTACCAGCAGCAAGGCCGTCACGCCCATGCTGCCCCACACATACACGCCATAGCCGCCCATGGCCCAAAACGCTGACCAGCTTTCCCACCTCATGGCTTCACCTCTTGGAGTTCGCTCACCCACGCGGCATGGCTTTCGCGCTGCAAGATGAGCGTGCGCACGCGGTACAACACCAACGCGATCGTGTAGGACCAAAACGCCAAAGCCATGAGCAACATGCTCCACAGCATGATTTGAGCCATGCTAGGCGCTTGGGTCAGCGACACCGAGGCCCCTTGGTGCAGCGTGTTCCACCACTTCACCGAGAAATAAATGATGGGCACGTTGACAGCGCCCACGATGGCAATGAGTGCCCCTGCGCGGTCGCTGCGGCGCGTGTCGTCAATGGCCGACGTCAAGGCGATGAAGCCGAGGTACAAAAAAAACAAAATCAGCTCAGACGTGAGGCGTGCATCCCACACCCACCAAGCGCCCCACATGGGCTTGCCCCAGAGCGCGCCAGTCCACAGCGACAAAAACGCAAACAAGGCACCGGTGGGGGCCAAGGCGCGGGTCATCATGCCGGAGAGGCGTGTGTTGAAGGTCAGGCCCAGCACACTCCAAAACGCCATGGCCAAGTAAATGACCATCGACATCCAGCTGGCAGGCACGTGCACGAAGATGATGCGGTAGCCCTCACCCTGCTGAAAGTCTGTGGGGGCCACCGCAAAGCCCAGCCACAAGCCGCCCAGCATCAAGGCCGTCGCCAACACAGCAAACCAAGGCCACGCCTTGCCGGCCAAACCGTAAAAGGTTTGCGGTGCGGCGTAATGAAACCAATTGATGTTTTTCATAAACCCGTTATTCCAACGCAATGCGCAAAGCCGCTGCACAAGCAAACGGACTAAAGAAAGCCGCCGGCAAAAGCATGGCCATCAAAATCGAAAAGTGCGCCTGTGCACCCAAGCCACTGGCTTGCGCTTCGACTGCACCTGCGCCAAACACCAGCACAGGAATGAACAAAGGCAACACCAACAGCGACAACAACACCCCACCGCCACGCACACCCAAGGTCAACGCGGCACCAATACCGCCCACCAAAGACAAAATGGGCGTGCCCAACAACAGGGCCCAAGTGAGGGTGACCAAGGCATCAGCCGAAAGGTCAAATTGCAGCCCTAAAACTGGGGCCAATAATACCAACGGCACCCCTGAGACCAGCCAATGCGCCAACAGTTTGGCACTGATGAGTAAGGGCAATGGCGTGGGCGATAAAGCCATCTGCTCCAGCGTGCCATCGCGGTAATCGGCCTCGAACAAACGCTGCAAAGCCAGCATGCTCGACAGCAACGCACCTACCCACAACACGCCAGGGGCCACCAAGCGCAACGTGTTCAGCTCTGGGCCAATGCCTAGCGGAAACAAAGCGGCCACCACCACAAAGAAAAACACCGCCGTGAGCACCTCGCTCTTGCGGCGCAAGGCCAACAGCAGGTCGCGCCGCAGCACCGCCATGAACGCGCCACCACTCATGCCACGCCTCTCAATCGGTACGTTTGCACATCCACGCATGAGCCGTCCGTGTGGGTCAGTGCGACGGGCTGATGGCTGGTGAACAACACCATGCCCCCCTTGCCCACATGCTCGGCCAACAAGCCACGCAAGCCATCGACCGCTTTCGCGTCCAGCGCCACAAAGGGCTCGTCCAGCACCCACAGCGGGGCTTGGCTCGCTAGCAAACGCGCCAACGCAGTGCGGCGTTTTTGACCTTGCGACATCACGCGCAAGGGCAAGTGCTCGCGCCCACGCAGGCCCATGCGGGCTAAGGCCAACAAGGCTTGTGGCTGGCTGAGCGTGCGGCCAGACACCGCAGCGTCAGACATGAGGTTTTCTAAAGCCGTCAACTCTTCTTTGAGCGACAAACCGTGGCCCAAATAAAACAGCGAGGCGTGAAAAGCGGCTTTATTTTTTTGAATGCCTTGGCCTTGCCAAGACACCTCACCTGCATCGGCGGGCGACAGGCCGCACACCATGCGCAACAAGCTGGTTTTTCCCACGCCGTTGTCGCCTTCTAAATGCAGGGCTTGACCCGATTGCAGGGTGAAGCTCACATCCGCAAACAACGGCTGATTGCCACGACTGCAACAGAGCTTAGAAACGCTCAACATAGCATCACCCGTGCGCACCCTATTTAACGCGGTGCCGCGCAAGGCCCGGAGATGAAGATGCGAACTTTTTTGCCGAGGTAGTCGATGTCGCTGTAGGCCGATACAACGATGGTGGCTTGGTCGATGCGAATCTCTGACTCGGCCCCGGTCAGTTTGTTCTTTCTGAATGCGCCCATTTCTTTAGGCGTGGTCAGGTTGCGGCCCAAGAAGTCGTCGGTGGCCAAACTATTGACTTGCACCATGTAAGGCGCAGGCCCATTCATCTTGAGGAAGATGTTTTTTTGCAGCGATTGAATTTCAATCACCACTTTTTCGGGCTTGATTCTTCGGTCCTCTAACGCAGGAATGACCCCCTCGACTTCGCACGGCATTCTGAACGTTTGCGCAAAAGCGTGCGATGACAACAAAGCCACACCGAACAGGGCGGTGCGCAGCAAGCGGGTGAAGCGGTAGTTCATAGCCGCCATTCTAAGAAGTCGCGCCCGTTTTGCGATGCGCCACCCGCTGCGCGCGGTAAATACCGGAGTGGCCCGAACACACATAACTCATCACACACGCCAGCGCTGCGAAAACACCCAAGTCAGCACCAAACAACTCCACCGCCATCAAGGTCGAGGCAATGGGCGTATTGGCCGCCCCTGCAAACACCGCCACAAACCCCACCGCCGCCAACAAGGCAAAGGGGACCTGTAATAAAGGTGCCAAAGCATTACCCAAAGTCGCCCCGATGTAAAACAAAGGCGTCACTTCACCCCCCTTAAAGCCAGCGCCCAGTGAGGCCATGGTGAACACCATCTTGGCCAGAAAGTCTGTGGGGGCCAGCGGGTGCGCAAACGCCTCAACGATGACGGGAATGCCTAAACCGATGTAGCGGTCAAAGCCGCCCCCCATCACCACCGCAGCAATCACCACACCACCCAGCAGTGGGCGCAGGGGCGCGTAAGAGATGTATTTTTTCATCGCGCCAGCCAAGGCGTGGGTGCCGCTGGCAAACAGCTTGCCCGTTAAACCAAACACCGCCCCCGCCAACACCATGGCCACCAACAGCCAAGCGGTGATGTGCGGTACAACGCCAGCCGTGTAAGGCGTGTGTTGCACGCCCCACCACACCCCCACTTGATCGGCCACCACAGCGGCCACCACACAGGGCAGCAAAGCGTCTAGGCGCATGCGGCCAATCGCCAGCACTTCGAGCGCAAACACCGCGCCAGCCAACGGTGTGCCGAACACCGAGGCAAAGCCCGCGCTGATCCCCGCCATCAACACCACGCGGCGGTCTTCATGTTGGAGCTTGAAAAAACGCGTGAGCTGGTCTGCCAAAGCACCGCCCATTTGTACCGCCGTGCCTTCACGGCCCACCGAGGCGCCAAACAGATGCGAAATCACGGTGCCACCCAACACAAAAGGTGCCATGCGCAGTGGCACCACTTTTTGGGGGTCGTGAATTTCGTCAATCAGCAAGTTGTTGCCAGCCTCCACGTGCTGACCAAACTTCATATACAACCAGCCGACACCAAAGCCTGCGACCGGCAAACCCCAGATGATCCAGCGGTTGGCTTCGCGGGTCTGGGTGGCCCAGTCGAGCGCAAACAAAAAGAGGGCGGAAGCAGAACCCGCCAAGCCAGCCACCAGCGTCGCCAAAGCCACCCACTTCGCCACATAACGAAGCAAAGCCAGTCTGGAAAATTGCTCAAGATGTTGCATCTGTCGCCCTGATAAGCCGGACAAACGGAGATGAAAAAAAAGCTGTTCAATCACGAACAGCTTTTTTTCGGCTTGGCGGAGAAGGAG
>CANBWY010000039.1 GCA_947373245.1 Comamonadaceae bacterium | reverse complement strand
TGGCCGCGTTGGCAGGCTTGATCGGCTTGCTTGACCTGATGCACCAGGACGTGCGCGCGATGGCCATGGCCTTGATTGGCCGCTTTGGCCTAGACCCCGAGGCACACTACCCCTCACTGATGTTGCACTACGCAGAGTTGCTACCAGATGCCAACGTGCACATGCTGGTGATGCTGGCCGTGGCCTACATTGCGCTGCGTTTTGCGGAAGCCACTGGCCTGTGGCTCGCGAAAAGGTGGGGCGAGTATTTGGGCGCCTTGTCGGGTGGCATCTACATTCCGTTTGAACTGATTCACTGGATTCACGAAACTTCGCTGGTCAACGCCGCGGTGTTGGTGTTGAATGTGGTCACCGTGGGCTACTTGGCTCGCGTGCTTTGGCTAGGACATCAACAGCGCATACGGTCATGACCGACATCCTCACCCTCACCATGAACCCCGCCTTGGATGTGTTGACCACCATCGACCAGGTGAGCGACACGCACAAGATGCGTTGCGGCGCGGTGCTCAAGCACCCAGGCGGCGGTGGCGTCAACGTGGCGCGTGTGCTACACCGCTTGGGTGCAAACTGCGCAGCCCTCTATATGGCGGGCGGGGTGACGGGCGAGCGTCACCACAAGCTGATCAGCGCCGAAAAAGTGCGCAACCATGTGATACCGATTGACGAAGAAACACGCGAAAGCTTTTCAGTCCACGAGACATCCAGCGGCCACGACTTTCGATTTGTGCTGCCTGGCCCCCAAGTGTCTGCCGCCGAGTATGAGGCGTGTTTTGATTACATCGCACAACACCTGCCCAAACAGTTTTTGGTCATCAGCGGCGGTTTGGCCCCGGGCGTGCCGACTGACTTTTATGCCCGTTTAACTTTGCTGGCCAAACAACACGGCGTGCGCGTGGTGCTAGACGGCAACGGCCCTGCGCTGGCCGAGGCGTTGAACGTGGGCGTGTATTTATTCAAACCCAGCTTGCGTGAATTGCGCGAGTTGACTGGAAAAGCACTGCTGGACGAAACCTCGCAGGTACAAGCGGCCATGCAACTCGTCCAAAGTGGTCAAGCCGACATCGTGGCACTGACTTTGGGTGAACAAGGGGCCATGGTCATCAGCGCCACACAACAATGGCAAGCGCACGGCATCACGGTCGATGTGCAAACCACCATTGGGGCGGGCGACAGCTTTGTGGGGGCCATGGTGTGGTCACTGTCTCGCGGTGACACCTTGCTCAAAGCCTTTCAATATGGCATGGCTGCAGGGGCCGCAGCCCTGCTGGCGCCGGGCACCTCGCTGTGCCAAGCCGCAGAGGTGCACAGCCTTTTGCCCCGTGTGACGATAACAGCCCTCTAATTTCGTGTGGTTTAAATAATTTCAAACCCACTGTCGCACTCTTCACAAGCCCTGAGCTGCCCACGGGCTACCATGCGTCTCAAATTTAGGAGACAAAAATGCCTGTGATTACCAACATCGAAGATTTGCGTGTACTGGCCGAGAAGCGCGTGCCCCGCATGTTCTATGACTATGCCGATTCCGGCAGCTGGACCGAAAGCACCTACCGCGCCAACGAAACGGACTTCCAAAAAATCAAGCTGCGCCAGCGCGTGGCGGTGAACATGGAAAACCGCAGCACGGCCACCCAGATGGTAGGCATTGATGTAAAGATGCCCGTGGCCATTGCCCCCGTGGGTTTGACCGGCATGCAAAGTGCGGATGGCGAAATCAAAGCCGCCCGCGCGGCTGAAAAGTTTGGTATCCCCTTTATCCTGTCCACCATGAGCATTTGCTCGATGGAAGACGTGGCAGCCCACACCACCGCCCCATTCATGTACCAGCTCTACATGATGCGTGACCGCGATGCCATGGCCAACATGATTGAACGCGCCCGCAAGGCCAAATGCAGCGCCTTGGTGTTGACGCTCGATTTGCAAGTGATTGGCCAGCGCCACAAAGATTTGAAGAACGGCCTGACTGCGCCCCCCAGCCCCACCATCGCCAACATCATCAACCTGATGACCAAACCCCGCTGGTGCTTGGGCATGGCGGGCACACGTCGCCACAGCTTTGGCAATTTGGTGGGACACGTCAAAGGCGTGAGCAATATGAAGTCGCTGGCCTCATGGACCAACGAACAGTTCGATCCTCGGCTGTCTTGGGAAGACGTGGCTTGGGTCAAAGCCCAATGGGGTGGCAAGCTCATCCTCAAAGGCATTCAAGATGTGGAAGACGCCAAACTGGCCGTACAAAGCGGGGCTGACGCCATTGTGGTCAGCAACCACGGCGGTCGTCAGTTGGATGGCGCACAGTCAAGCATCGAGGCGCTGCCCGCCATCGTCGCTGCTGTGGGCTCAGACATTGAGGTGTGGATGGACGGCGGCATTCGCTCGGGCCAAGACGTGCTCAAGGCCTGGGCGCTAGGCGCACGTGGCACCTTGATCGGCCGCGCCATGGTGTACGGCTTGGGTGCCATGGGCGAAGAAGGCGTGAGCAAGGCTCTGCAAATCATCCACAAAGAGCTGGATGTGACGATGGCGTTTTGCGGCCACACCAACATTCAGAATGTGAACCAAAACATCTTGCTGCCCGGCACCTTCCCCACGCCTTGAGTGCTGAATACGCGCCAGAACTGAGGCACACTTCGGGCATGAGCCAAGACACAACACCTTCTACCTCCACCGGCGTCAGCGCTTGGTGGCGCGCACTGAGCATTTTTCTAGCCTTGGTGGTGGTCATCGGTTGGGCCTTCAGCGCCAGCATGTATGAACAGTTCAAGGCGCAGATTCAGCACCTCGAAGCCAAGCTCATCGACTTGCCGCAAGTGCGTGAGCTGGCCGTCTTGTTAGACGACGCACAAGCGCCCGCGATGCTCATGAGTTATGACCCCAAGAGCCAAAAGCTCCAGGTGCAACGCCTCAATGACGTGAAAGAAGGCCCTGAGCAAAGCCTGCATGTCTGGGCCATCACAGGCGACGAAGCCCCTCGCTTGCTAGGCGTGCTCACCAACCGCTACAAAACCACGCAGTTGGATGTGCCCACGCAGGCCCTCGAAGGTGCGCAGACTTTGGGCGTCAGCGTTGAAAACAAAGACCGTGGCCCGCACAATGGCAAACCACAACAGCCTTGGCTGTTCAAAGGCTGGTTGGTACAAAAAGCGATTTAAGGCTTACTGCTTTTCGCTCCAAAGTACGCCGCCCGTGGACCAGTCGTGACGCTGGATATCAAAAAACAAAATATCCACCGCTTCTGGGCTGCTACCCAGAGTTTGACATGTGGCTTCGGTCAAAGCTTTCGCCAATTGTTTCTTCTGCTCGGGGGTACGGCCTTCAAGCAATTCAACACGAATGGTGGGCATAGGTTCTCCTGCGGTTTAAATGTGGCTGCGATTATGCTTCTCACCTGTGACTTCACCTGACACCTCCACCGCCCAACCACGACGCATCGCGCACCTTGACATGGATGCGTTTTACGCCTCGGTCGAGTTGCTGCGCTACCCGCAACTCAAAGGCTTACCGGTGGTCATTGGGGGCGGCAGACGACGCGAAGACGACATGCTGGCACGCTTACGCCTAGAGCAGCCAGACTACGCATGGTCAGAGCACAAGCTGAACGAAATACCGCTCGACGTCTTTCCCCGCATCTCGGGCTACACAGGCCGCGGCGTCATCACCACCGCCACCTATGCAGCGCGACAGTTTGGTGTGGGCTCTGCCATGGGTGTGATGAAAGCAGCCAAGCTCTGCCCGGATGCCATCTTGCTGCCAGTGGACTTTGACCAATACCGCCACTACTCACAGCGCTTCAAAGCCATCATCCGCGAGATTGCGCCGGTGATGGAAAACCGAGGCGTGGACGAGGTCTACCTCGACTTCACCGACGTGCCCGGCGGCCAGCGCGAAGACGGCCGCGTGTTGGCGCGGTTGATACAAAAAGCCATCTACGACGACACCGGCCTCACCTGCTCGGTAGGCGTAGCGCCCAACAAACTGCTGGCCAAGATGGCGAGTGAGTTCAACAAGCCCAACGGCATTGCCATCGTCCAACCAGAAGACTTGCAAACCATGATTTGGCCTCTGCCTTGCCGCAAGGTCAACGGCATTGGTCCCAAGGCTGAAGCCAAGCTCGCCCAACACGACATTCACACCATTGGCGACTTAGCGCAGCGTGACCGCCTTTGGCTCATGGCGACATTTGGCAAAAGCTACGGTGCATGGCTACATGACGCCGCCCACGGCAAAGATGACCGCCCCGTGGCGATGAGCAGCGAACCCGTGAGCATCAGCCGTGAAACCACCTTTGCGCACGACCTGCATGCCGTGCGTGACCGCGAGGCACTGAGCGCCATCTTCACCCGACTCTGCGAACAAGTGGCGGCCGATCTGCAACGCAAAGGCTATGTCGGTAAAACCATTGGCATCAAGCTGCGCTACGACAACTTTCAAAGCGTCACGCGTGACCAAACCTTAGAGCGTCATGTGCAGCACGCACCAGCGATTCGGCAAGCCGCAGGCCAGTGCCTCAAACGCGTTGACCTTCAACGGCGCCTGCGTTTGCTAGGCGTGCGCGTAGGCTCACTCATGAAACTGGAAGACTGGCAAGCCCAAGGCGTGCGAGCCGATACCTCTGGTCTTGCCGCACAAACCGAGTCTTTGTTTGGGGACAATTTCTAAGAAAATTGAGCAAGATGCGATGCAGGGCAAAATAACAAAACCAATAAATTCTGGATTTAGCACCATGCGCACTTGGACAGCCTCACGACTTGCGCTATTTGCCACGGTGCTGATTTGGCGCAGTACAGCCCTAGCCAACTGTCTGGGCGACCCCAGCGCGGCCAAGGTCTACAGCTTTGATGTGGTGCCACAACTCACGGCAGCCAAGATCTACACCACCTGGTCACCTTTGCTGCAACGGGTGGGGCAAGATGCGGGCCTGTGTTTTGAGCTGCGCGTCGCGCCCACCATCCCAGAGTTTGAACAAAAACTGCTCAAGGGCGAGCCGGCGTTTGCGTTTCTCAATCCCTATCACGCGGTGATGGCGTATCAAAAGCAAAAATACCAGCCCTTGTTGGCCGACAGCGAAAACTTGCTCACCGGCATCTTGGTGGTGCGTGCCGACAGCCCGATCAAAAATCTGGATGCACTCAAAGGTCAACACCTCAGCTTCCCAGCACCCAATTCTTTTGCTGCCTCGCTGCTGATTCGTGCCGAATTGGCCAAGAAAAAAATCGACATCCAGCCCGTGTTTGTCAAAACACACAGCAATGTGTACCGATCCGTGATCAGCAAAGACGCGGTGGCCGGTGGCGGCGTGAACAACACGCTGGACAATGAAGCATCGGAAGTGCGCCAGCAATTACGCGTGCTGTTTGAAACCTCCGCTTATACCCCGCACCCCATCGTCACGCACCCGTCTGTGCCTGCCGCCGTACGCGAGCGTTTTCTCAAAGCCATGCTGCAACTGGGCAACGATGAAGAAGGCCGTAAGCTGCTGGATGACATCAACTTGAACAAGCCCCAAGCCGTCACGTATGCCAAGCACTACAAGCCCTTAGAGTCTTTGCGACTGGACAAGTTTTTGGTCTTGAACGGACAGTGACATGCTGGAGCGCCTGACGTCCTCAGATTGGAAAAGTGTCAAGCCAGCGCTGTTCATTGGGCTGGCTTTGGCTTTGTTGCAAATCGGTTCTGGATTGGCAGCGTATTACCAATCGAAAAATTTGCTTTGGGAAGGTAAGTACCAAACCGCACACAACTTGACACAAGGTTTGGTCGTCGCCGTGGCGGACCAAATTGTGCTCAAAGACTATGCCTCCATCGAGTCACGCATGCAACAAACCATGTCCAACATGGAGGTGGCATCGACCGTCCTGACCGACACCACGGGCAAGGTGCTGACCCATTTGAAACGTGCACCCGATCAAGCGCCGCGCTTGGTGTTTGAGCCCAGCTGGATCCCCACGCCACAGGCACAAGAGGCCCTACAGTCGCGCGACGAGGCCTTCATCACCACCTGGTCCAAGGTGAGTTTGGGGCAAGACCTCGGCTGGGTGCGCGTGCAAACCTACAAGGCCTTGGACAGCGCTGACCTCGTGGGTTTACGCCAGCAAACTTGGCTGCTGTCTGTTCTATCGGTCGTGTCTGGTGTGATTATTTTGGGCGTGTTTTTGTGGCGTGCTTATTTCACCGTGGTGCAACGCGAACAAATGATTGAGGTCAAGCTTGACGAGGCCACCCGGCGTTTGGTGCAGTCGGAAAAATTGGCATCCTTGGGCGAATTGGCCGCAGGTGTGGCTCACGAAATCAACAACCCCGTGGGCTATGTGTCGTCCAACCTCAGCACATTGCAAAAGTATTTGGCGGTGTATGAGAAGGTCCTCGATGCCCCTGAAGCCCAGAGCGACAGCGGCCACAACTTGGCGGCGTTGAAGAAAAAACTCAACTACCCATTCATCCGCGATGACATGCAAAACCTGATGCGTGAAACGCAAGAAGGCGTAGGTCGCGTGAAAACCATCATTCAAGATTTGAAGGACTATGCGCGCACCAATGCCGCGGCACATTACACGGCAGCAGACATTCACATTGGCTTGAAGTCCACTCTGAATATCGCCCACAACCAACTCAAGAATCGCGCAGAAGTCCGCTTGAAACTCGGCCACCTGCCTTTGATCGAATGCGCCCCTGCACAAATCGACCAAGTGCTGTTGAACCTCATCGTCAATGCCGCTCAGGCCATGCCCGACGGTCAGATGGGTTGGATCGACATTCGCACCCAATGCGACGACACCGTGGTGCGGATTGACGTGCAAGACAACGGCCCCGGCATTCCTGCTGCAATTCTTGAAAAAATCTTTGATCCCTTTTTCACCACCAAAGACCCAGGCACGGGAACGGGCCTGGGTCTGTCCGTGTCGCAAAACATCATTCAACTGCACGGCGGCACGCTGGCTGTCAACAGCACGGTGGGGGTGGGCACCACGTTCACCATCACACTGCCCATCAAACGCCCTGCGGCATAAGGATCACGATGAGCGCAATACCTGAACCATTTGACGCCAGCCATTACAAAGTGTTGTGCGTGGACGATGAGCCCAACATCTTGTCGGCCCTGCGTCGCATGTTGTCACTCGAAGGATTTGAAGTGTTCACCGCAGAAAGCGGCGCACAGGCTTTGGAACTACTCGCTCAAACGCCAATGAATGTCATCATCTCGGACATGCAAATGCCGCAGATGAATGGCACAGAATTGCTTGAAAAAGTACGCCAACAATGGCCGCAGACCATGCGCCTGATGCTCACCGGCGCCTCTGACATTTCGGGCGCGATCAATGCCATCAACGAAGGGGCGATTTATCGCTACACCGCCAAGCCATGGAACGATGAGGAGTTGCTAGGCACCCTCAAATCTGCCATTGCATTTGCCACGCTGGCCGATGAACACGATCGTTTAACGGCACTGACCACCGCGCAAAAGGAATCGCTCAATAAGATGGTGGAAACCTTGGAGTCTCGCGTACAAGAGCGTACAAAAGATTTGCGTGCCGCCTATATGGCGTCCATCAAATCGTTTTCCAACTTGCTAGAGCTTCGCCGCCCCGACTTGCTGCCCCACTCACGGCGTGTTGCCAGTCTTTCTATGAAAATTGCCAAGCTCGCAGGTTTAGATGATGAGGCGTGCCAATCCGTCTTCATCGCGGGCTTGTTGCACGACATCGGAAAAATTGGTTTGAGCGACCGGGTGTTGAACACCAAATTCATTGAGCTGCCTTTGGCCGATGCCAAGGTGTATCGCACACACACGGCCATGGGCGAAGCCACACTCAACACCTTGGACGATATGCAAACCGTGGCTGCCATCATTCGTTCACACCATGAATATTTCAACGGCACGGGCTTTCCCGATGGACTGTCTGGTCATGCGATTCCCGTGGGCGCACGCATCGTCGCCATTGTCGAAGCCTACGAAGAACTGCAATCGGGCGATTACGCCAAAGGCGAGAGCAGTCCGGCCGATGCCGTGCGTGTGGTGCTCAGCAACAAGGGCACCTTGTTTTGTCCCGAGATGACCGATATGTTTGTGAAAGCCTTACGCGGTTAAGCGCAGCGCCATCACTGACGCGCCGTACGCACGTTGGGCGGCATGGCTTGCGGATGGCTGGTGCGCCAGGGATTGATGTCAAGCCCCCCGCGACGTGTGTAACGCGCGTACACCTCTAGGCGCAGCGGTTTACAGCGCCGCGTGATGTCCATGAAGATGCGTTCCACGCATTGCTCATGGAATTCATTGTGATTTCTGAAACTCACGATGTAGCGCAACAAACCCGCTTGGTCAATTTGCGGACCGGTGTAGCGGATACGCACGCTGCCCCAATCCGGTTGGCCGGTGACCAAACAATTGCTTTTCAGCAAATTGCTGGTCAGCGTCTCTGTGGTGGGCGCTTCGTTGAAGTTGGCCAGCAACAGCTCTGGGTTGGGCTGGTATTCATCGCATTCCAAATCGAGTCGGTCTAAGCTCAAACCATCCAGCTCGTGCACGGGTTCGCGGTCAAAGTGCTCTGGCAACACCAGCTGCACGCCCACGCTGGCTTTGATGGGTTGCGCGTGCCAGATGGCCGCGCTCAGGTCTTGACGCAAGCGCGTTTGCAACTCAGCGACATCATTCAAACGGGTGTTGTTGAAGCTGTTCAAGTACAGCTTGAACGACTTGCTCTCGATGATGTGCGTGGACTCGGCCGGTACCGTGATACGCGCCAACGCCACCTGCGGCTTGCCACGTGTGTTGAGCCAACTCAGCTCATAGGCAGTCCACAAGTCAGCACCAAAGAAAGGTGGCTGCCCGGTCAGGCCAATTTCGTCGCGCTTGGGTTGGCGTGAAATTGGAAATAGCAGTGAGGCGTCGTACTGGTCCACATACGACGATGTTTTTCCAAGCTGCGATTGTTCAGGGGTATTCATGGTTGGGGTCAATCCAATTTGCGGCGGAACACTTTGCGGTCTGGCTCTGAGGCGGCGGCATCGAATGCGTAGCCATCTAAATTGAAGCCTTCCAAGCCCTTGGGGGTTTTGATTTGATGGGTCACGGCATAACGCGCCATCAAGCCGCGTGCACGCTTGGCGAAGAAGCTGATGATTTTGTATTGACCCGCTTTGTGGTCTTCAAACACGCATTCAATGACGCGGGCTTTCAACACTTTGCGGTCCACCGATTTGAAATACTCTTGCGAAGCGAGGTTGACGATGACAGGCTCATGCGCGCTGCTCAAACGCGTATTCAAATAGTCCGCTATCTGCGTGCCCCAAAATTTGTAAAGGTTATTGCCTTTGTCGGTGACCAACGATGTGCCCATCTCGAGCCGGTAGGGTTGCATCCAATCTAGGGGACGCAGCACGCCATACAGGCCGCTCAAAATAGCCACATGTGCTTGCGCCCACTCTAGGTCTTTGGGTTTCAAGGTTTTGGCGTTCAAGCCGTCGTACACATCGCCGTTGAAAGCGAGCACGGCTTGCTTCGCGTTCTTGGCGGTGAACTTCTGACGCCACGCTTGGTAACGCGCCACATTCAAGTTAGCCAAGGCATCGCTCAAATGCATCAAGCTGGCAATGTCTTGGGGCGATTTTTGTTGGAGCACATCAATCAACGCAGCGGACTGTTCGACAAACAAGGGCAGCGTGTGGGGCACGTCACCCGCAGGGGTGTCGTAGTCCAAGGCTTTGGCGGGCGAGAGCAAGAACAACATAGGGCACAAAAAAAGGCTTCACAAGGAAGCCTGAATTATGGGTGCAAGTCAGTCGCGCTCAGCGAAACTTGCTTTGCGCAACGGTTTTCAAATCCCCTTGCTGTGACGCCACGTAGTTGGCCAGCTCTTTGAGCTCCGCATTGCTGAACTGCTTGGCCACACCGCCCATCACGCCGTTGTTACGGCCCCATTTGGCCATGCCCTCCGTCTTGTAGGACTTCAACGCCACGTAAACGTAATCGGCATGTTGCCCGGCGATCTTGGGATAACTCGGGTCAATCGGCTTGGCCAAATTGGCACCGTGACACGAGGTGCAAGCGCCTTTGGTCAACAAGGCCGCCACATTGCCTTGAGGCTCGGTGGCTGTGTCTGGCAGTACGGCACCTTCAACTTTGCCGTGGTTGGTGTAGTAAGCCGCGACGTCTGCGATGTCTTGGTCCGTCAAACTCTCTGCAATGCTGCGCATGGTGGGGTGTTTGCGTTCGCCTTTTTTGTAGGCATGCAATGCGGTGGTGATGTACTTTTCACCTTGGCCTGAAATCTTGGGAACTTTGTAAACTTCAGGGAAACTGGCTTGGTAACCCACGATGCCATGGCAACCAATGCACATGGCAATTTTGGTAGCGCCTGCGTTAGCATCGCCCTTGATATCTTGCGCAAAAGAAAGCGTAGACACAACAGCAACAGTCAGCGCAAACGCAATCGAGACAACTTTTTTCATATGCAAACCACAATCCCTAGAGGTTGATGTAACCCAAATAATAGACGGAACCACCCATGAAATTCAAAGGCACTGACAACTACGTTGCAACCCAAGACTTGATGCTCGCGGTCAACGCAGCCATCGCACTCAAGCGGCCCTTGCTGGTCAAGGGTGAACCTGGCACAGGCAAGACTATGCTTGCAGAAGAGGTGTCCGAAGCCCTGGGTTTACCCCTGTTGCAATGGCACATCAAATCTACGACCAAGGCCCAACAAGGCTTGTATGAATACGATGCCGTGAGTCGTCTGCGTGACAGCCAAATGGCCGATCCCGAAAGCAGCGAGCGCGTGAAAGACATCAACAACTACATCCTCAAAGGTGTGTTGTGGCAAGCGTTCACGGCCGAGCAACCGGTGGCCTTGCTGATTGATGAGATCGACAAAGCCGACATCGAGTTTCCCAACGACTTGCTGCGCGAGCTCGACCGCATGGAGTTTTATTGCTACGAAACACGGCAGCTCATTCAAGCCAAAAATCGCCCGCTGGTATTCATCACCTCGAACAACGAGAAAGAGTTGCCCGACGCGTTCTTGCGCCGCTGCTTCTTCCACTACATCAAGTTTCCAGACGCCGACACCATGCGCCACATCGTGGCCGTGCACTTTCCCAACATCAAGCAAGAACTGTTGTCGGTGTCGATGAAAACCTTCTTTGACATTCGCAACTTACCCGGCTTGAAAAAGAAGCCTTCAACGAGTGAACTGATTGATTGGCTCAAGCTCTTGGTAGCCGAAGACATCCCGCTCGAAGCCCTGCAAAGTGCCGATGACAAAGTGGCCGTTCCACCGTTGGTAGGCGCGCTGCTGAAGAACGAACAAGACGTGACCTTGTTTGAAAAACTCGTGTTCATGCAAAGCCGCAACCGTTAAAAAGCACCACCATGTTGATTGACTTCTTCTACACCCTGCGCGCCGCCAAGCTGCCGGTTTCGGTGAAGGAGTTCCTGACCCTACTCGAAGCCTTGCAAGCCCAAGTCGTGGGCCCCGGCAGCGATGCGTGCAGCTTGGATGACTTTTACTTTTTAAGCCGCCTCATCCTCGTCAAGGACGAAAAGCACTACGACAAGTTTGACCGTGCCTTTGCGGCCTACTTCAAAGGCGTGGCGTTGTTGACCGACTTCACCCAAGAAGTCCCACTTGATTGGCTAGAAAAGATTCTTCAAAAAGAACTCACGCCCGAACAAAAAGCTGCCATCGAAAAAATGGGGTGGGACGAGTTGATGGAGACGCTCAAAAAACGTCTCGAAGAACAAAAAGAACGCCACGAAGGCGGCAACAAGTGGATTGGCACTGGCGGCACATCGCCCTTTGGCAACGGTGGTTACAACCCGCAAGGCATTCGCATGGGTGGCAAAGGCGGCAACCGCAGCGCGGTGAAAGTATGGGACCAACGCGCCTACCGCGACTACGATGACACCCAAGAACTGGGCACACGCAACATCAAGGTGGCCCTGCGCCGTTTGCGCCGCTTTGCGCGTGAGGGCTCAGCCGAAGAGTTGGACTTGGACGGCACCATCCACAAAACAGCAGCCAATGCAGGCTTTCTAGATATTTTGATGCGCCCCGAGCGCCACAACAACGTGAAGGTATTGCTGCTCATGGACGTGGGCGGCACGATGGACGACCACATTGCGCGCGTCGAAGAAATGTTTGCCGCAGCCAAAGCCGAGTTCAAACACTTGGAGTTTTATTACTTTCACAACTGCGTGTATGACTTCATGTGGCGCAACAACAAACGTCGCTACGCCGAGAAGTTTGAAACCTGGGACATCATTCGCAAGTACAACAAAGACTACAAGCTGATCTTCATTGGCGACGCCACCATGAGCCCGTATGAGATCGTGCAGCCCGGCGGCAGCGTGGAATACAACAACGAAGAAGCCGGTGCCGAGTGGCTACAACGATTGATTCATGCCTTCCCCAAATTCGCGTGGATCAACCCAGAGCCGCAAGGCGTGTGGGAATACCGCCAAAGCATTGCCATCATTCAGCAGATCGTGAGCAACCGCATGTACCCGCTGACGCTCAAAGGCTTGGAAGAAGCGATGCGGATGCTGAGCAAGTAGCACCGTAAAATACACCTCGGTTGCCACCGTAGTTCAATGGATAGAACTCTCCCCTCCTAAGGGAGTGATACAGGTTCGATTCCTGTCGGGGGCACCAAATGGATGGTGCCGTACCTCACGTCTGTCGCATCTCCCGCAGTTCTGCATTGGCGTGACGCAAGCGCTCCGCCACCGCTAACGCGACTGCGCGCATGACGCTGATGCTCATCACCGGATCGCCCACAGCCACAGCCGCAAAGTCTTTGCGGTCAATGGCAATCAGCTCTGTCTCGCGCGTCGCAAACACATCGGCCGAGTGCGTGCGGCCATCTAGAAACGACATTTCGCCAAAAAACTGCCCCCTACTGAAGGTCGTGAGGTGAATCGTTTTGCCGTTCGCCAAGGGTAAGCTCACCTTCACCTCGCCTCGGCTGATGAGCATCAATTCATGCCCCGTGGTGTCGGCACCAAACACCAAATCACCCGCTTGATAGACACGGCGCAGCGTGCAGCGTTCAAGCGAGGCAATTTCTTGCACGTTCAAATCGTGAAAGATTTCAAACTTGCCTAAAGGAATGCCTTCGGGCGACACATGGGCCTGGCCTGCGAGCGCCAAGGTTTCGTCCTCAACCCACTCCAAGGCATCATCTAACTCATCAAAAATTTGGGTGGTGTTGTCTGACAGCAACCCAATGTGATCCACATATTTGCGCAGATCGCGGCCACTGGGCAAGTTCTCAGGTACGCGGGTCAGGATCAACTTCGCCTGGTGCTCACCCAGCATGTTGCGAATGCGTTCAATCATGTGACCGGCCGTCATGTCCATCGATTGCACACGCATGAAATCTAACACCACAAATTTCGCTTTGTGTAACTCGGGCTCTATGGCGCTGAAAAGCTGATCTGTTGTGCCAAAGAACAAGCTCCCTTGCAATTCAAAAATCACGGTATGACTGCCGGTGCTCGCGAGCACCTCACGTTCACGAACCCCACGCACACGCGATGAAAAACTGGTGTTGCCAAACGATTTGCGGCGCAAGGTGCTGGTGTGAATTTGTTCACGCAAAAATAACAAGATGGCCATCGCCACGCCGACACCTGATGCGGCAATCAAACTCACGGCGTTGGCCACGATGACCACCAACACGATGACGGCCAAGTCAAGTCGCGTGTCGACTGCACGCAGCAGTTGCAGCGAATGCCAATCGACCATCTTCAAGCCAATGACAATCAACAGTGCTGCCAATGCCGCCACAGGCACCCAAGCGATGAATGAGGCAAGCAAAAAAATCGCCAACAGCGACCACACCCCTTGAAAGACCCCAGATGCGAAGGTGGTGCCGCCACTAGCGATGTTCACCAGTGTGGCCCCCATGGTGCCCGCACCGGGTGCGCCGCCTATCAACGATGAGGCCAAGTTACCTAGGCCTTGGCCGAGGAGTTCTTTGTTCGAATCATGCCGTGAGCCCGTCATGGCATCTAGCACCACGCAGGTCTTGAGCGTGTCAATCGACAACAGCGCGGCCAAGGTCAGCGCAGGAAACAAAATGTCTGTCCAAGAGGGCATGCCCAATTCACGCAAGCTCTTCCATGGATCGAGCAGCGACGCAACAAATCCCTCACCGCCCACTGCCAAGGGACCGATGACGAAAGGGTTGCCATGCAAGTGGCGCAACTCCGGCCACGCCGTAAAAGCCAAGGCCCAGTAAGCGGCGATGCCCCCGATCAAACCCACGATCACCGCAGGCACGCGCGCAGACATGCGCAAGGCCAACAGCATCAGCACGGCAGTGACTGCGCCCACGATCAAGCTCGGTGTTTGCCACATCGCCATCATGTGCAAGCCTTGCCACCCGTTGACGCCATTGGGCAGACCCATCCATTTGGGCAGCTGGCTGGTCACCATGATGAGGCCTACGCCACTCATATAACCACTCACAACGGGAAACGGCATGTACTTGATGAGTTCACCAATGCGCAGCAACCCAAATGAAATTTGGATCACGCTGCTGATGAACGCCACCAAAAACAAAGTGAGCAACACCGTGCCGACACCTGCGCCCTGCTGCGTCATTTGAATGGTGAGTGCCGACAGCACCGCAGCCGCAGGCGCACAAGGCGCAGAGATGAGCCGCTGTGTGCCACCAAATGTGGCGGCGACCAAACCAAGCACCGTCACGCCCAGCATGCCCGCGAGTGCCCCCTTGGCGCCAAAGTCTGCGCCCAGGGGCGAGAAGATGGTCACACCAAAAGCGATGGCCGAAGGCAATGCCACCAACATCGCGGCAAAGCCACCCCAGATGTCGCCAACGAGATTGGCGCGAGATAGTTTTGATTGGGAAGATGCCATGACTGAAGGTTATCACCATCTAAATAAAACGTTGCGGCACCGGCAGCAGCCGA
The DNA here is from genome assembly GCA_947373245.1 of Comamonadaceae bacterium. Classification (GTDB taxonomy): domain Bacteria; phylum Pseudomonadota; class Gammaproteobacteria; order Burkholderiales; family Burkholderiaceae_C; genus Limnohabitans. Next base: position 7,316 of record CANBWY010000039.1, on the reverse strand, counting down.
TATGGATGGCACGATGGCCAGTGCTGCGCGCAGCTTGACGGATGAAGAAGTAGAGGCGGTGGCCGCGTAGGCACGCAGCTTGCCTTGATCACAGTTTGGGCCGCCACAGCACTATCGTTGCCGGCGGTTGATCTAGCGCAACATCAAGTGCACGGCCTAGGTGTCTAATGCCATTTCCACTTAGGAGAAATACATGACATCAAACGTTGGCGGCACCGACCGTATTTTGCGCATCGTCGCAGGCTTGGTCCTCATCGCATTGGCAGCCACTGGCGTTGTCGGTGCTTGGGGGTATTTAGGCGTGATCGTCTTAGCCACAGGTGTGTTCAGCTTCTGTGGCGCCTACGCATTGCTAGGCATCAACACTTGCGCCATGAAACCTGCGGAAGAAGAAAAAGCGCAATAAACGGCAATTAGCTTCACGTCAGTCTGAGCCCTCTCAAGGGGCTGAGGCTTTTTTACGGGCTAGCCACAGCAAGCCTGCACCCGTCATGAGCACAGGCGCCAACGACCCCCAGTTGAGCCAAGTCCACCCTTGTGTGGTCACCAACGCCCCAGAGGCAAACGAGGTAACGGCCATCGTGGCGAACACGCAAAAATTAATCGCCGCTTGGGCGCGATTTTTTTCTTGCGGCTTATAGGCCCGCATCGACAAAGTGGTGCTTCCCGTGAATAAAAAGTTCCAGCCCACACCCAACATCAACAACGCAAATAAAAACTGGTGCAAGTCCACACCAGACAAGGCCACCGCGATGCATGCGATGTTGAGCAACACGCCCACCCCCATGATGGGCAACACCCCAAAGCGTTTGATCAAATGCCCCGTGACAAAGCCTGGTGCAAACATACCAATCACGTGCCACTGCAACACCCAAGCCGTATCTTCAAACGTAAAACCACAGACCTGCATGGCCAATGGTGTCGCGGCCATCAACAGGTTCATCACGCCATAGCCCAACGCGGCGGCCATCGCAGCCACCACAAACATGGGCTGACGCAGGATGACGCCCAACGGGCGCCCCTCGTCATCATTGGCCTGAACCACTGGCGCAGGCGGGAAGTGAATGAACGCCATCACCGTCATCGACACAAGGGCCACCACGGCCAATGCCACATAGGCCCCGGCGAAAGGTGTGCCAAGCAAACCTTTGGTGTGAATCGCCAAATTAGGGCCAATGATGGCGCCAAGCAAACCACCAGCCATCACCAAAGACACGGCCTTCTCACGGTAGTCAGGCTGACACAACTCGGCCGCCGCGAAGCGATACAACTGACCATTGGCGCTGTAATAACCCGCCACCACCGTCGCCGTGACCAACAACACAAACGATTGGGTCAACACCGCCCATGCGCCTAAGCCCGCAGACAGCAAGGCCACCAGCAATCCCAACTGGAACGAGCCCTTGCGCCCAAAGCGTTGCTGCGACTTGGCGACCAAGCCCGTGCTGAGCGCGCCGCCCACCACATAGCCCATCACAGGCAAGGTGGCCATCCAAGCCACAGGCGCCAAGCTCAAGCCCACCAAGCCATTGATGGCAATGAAAGTGACGTTGTTGGTCAGGAACAAACCCTGCGCGATAGATAGCAGTATGAGATGACGGTTCATCGTGATTAACCCAGTGAAAGAGAGAACAGCCCCACTGCCATGGCCAAACCATGCAGCACAGCAGCAGCGATGGTCAGCACAATCGCAGACCTTAAGCGGGCGGGCGTTTGTCCATATTTGAACATCAGCACAACAGCCGCGAGTGACAAAGGCATGGACACCAAACCCCACAGCGCGGGCGCTGGGTGAATGAACGCACACACACCCCACACCAACCACGCATAGCCCAACACGGCCTGCAACAAATACAAATAGGCGGCCCAACGCGGCCCTACCCGAACCACCCAGGTGCGTTTGCCCACCTGTGCATCGGCCTGTGCGTCAGGAAAACCGTTGATGAGCAAAATATTGCTAATCAAGAAACCAAAGCTCAGGGCTACCACCCATGGCATAAAAAAGAAATGGCCACGCTGCACATAGTCAGCGCCAACCACCACCAGCATCCACGTCAAGCCCACGGTCAACTCACCCAGGCCGCGCTTCATCAAGGCCAATGGCGGTGCGGAATACGCCCAAGCGGAAAACAAACCCAGCATCCCCAGCAGCAGCAAACCACCCCCGGTTTTGAGGGCCAACAGCAAACCCGCAGGCACCAAGACCCACACCAAGGCATAAGCCAGTTGACGCGTGTCGTCCCGCGTGACAAGGCCGTTTTGAATCAAGCGTGCACCGCCAGTGAATGGAAAAAGGCCTTGGGTATTGGCGTCATCCGCACCGTTCAGGGCGTCGTGGTAATCGTTCAACACATTGGCTGCGGCGTGCATGAGCAACGCCAACACCACAGTCGCCAAGGCCGTCCACACATGAGGACCATCGCCACAAGCAGCGGCCACAGCGATGCCCAACAGGCAGGCGACGGCGGTGATGGCCAAAAATCCAGGCCGCGTCATTTGCAGCCAGATGCGCCAAGTGAGATCGGTCTCGGGTTGAAGTGTGGGAAATGACACGGGCTCAGTGGCTTGATGCATGTAGTAAATTTACCGAGGCACCAAGAATACCGATTTCTCATGGACTACCTCTTTGCCAGAGGTGTCCTTGATGTCGAAATTAATTTTGTGAGAACCGGCCTCAGCCGAGCCATAGGGAATGTCGACACGCAACACCACCCAATGCGCCTGAGCAGCAGCCACTTTGACTTGGGTGTCAGTCACGATCTCGATACCGTTCATACCATCTACTGACAACTGGTAAGTCTTGTCCACCTCTGCCGCGTTCATGATTTGCAAGCGATAGATATTTTCAAGCGCCCCGTTTTCTGTGATGCGTGCCAAAGTGGCACGGTCGCGCACCACATCCACTTTGAAAGGGGTGCGCAGGGCCAACGACGTGCCCAGCGCAATGACCAAGGCCATCAAAATCGAGGTGTAGGCCAACACACGCGGACGGGCCACACGCAGCAGCGTTTGCTTGGGCGTCCACTTGTTGCTCATGGCGTTTTGCGTGGTGTAACGCACCAAGCCTTTGGCGTAACCCAACTTGTCCATCACGGTGTCGCACACGTCGGCGCAGGCACCGCAGCCGATGCACTCGTATTGCAAACCGTTGCGAATGTCGATGCCGGTGGGGCACACCTGCACGCACAGCGAACAATCCACGCACGAGCCCAAGTTGGCGGCCACCAAGTCGGTCTTTTTAGAACGCGCGCCACGGGGTTCTCCACGCTCCGTGTCGTAGGTCACGATCAAGGTGTCGTGGTCAAACATGGCACTTTGAAAGCGCGCATAGGGACACATGTATTTGCACACTTGCTCGCGCATAAAACCCGCGTTGCCATACGTGGCAAAAGCGTAAAAGAAAACCCAGAACGATTCCCAAGACCCGAACTGCCAGCCCATCGCAGACACCACCAATTCTCGAATGGGCGTGAAATAGCCCACAAAGGTGAAACCGGTCCACAACGACAACGCAATCCACACCACGTGTTTATAGGTTTTCTTGGCTAACTTTTTGGCAGAAAAACCAGCATCGTCTAAGCGCATGCGCGCCGAGCGGTCGCCTTCAATCTTGCGCTCGATCCACAAAAATATTTCGCTGTACACCGTTTGCGGACATGCGTAGCCACACCACAAACGCCCCGCCACCGCGGTGAACAAGAACAGCGACAACGCAGCAATGACCAACAAGCCCGTCAAATAAATAAAGTCTTGTGGGTACAGCACCAAGCCCAAGATGTAAAAACGACGCGCCTCAAGGTCAAACAAAACCGCCTGACGTGTGCCCCACTCTAACCAAGGCAAACCATAAAACATGATTTGCGTGATGGCCACCACCCCCCAACGCCAATAGGCAAACATGCCTTGAACCGAGCGTGGATAAATTTTCTTGGCCGCTGCGTAGAGCGACACCATATCTTCGCTGTCGTTCGTGTCGGTACTCATGCCAAAGCGTCCCAAGCCTTGAGGGCCTCCGCGGAATACATCAAAGCAGGGCCGCCCCCCATGTAGACGCAAATAGTCAACATTTCTTCCAACTCTTCGCGGGTGCAACCCAACTTGAGCAAGGCCTTCACATGAAAACCAATGCAACCCGAGCAGTGCTGCGTGATGCCAATGGCCAAAGCGATCAGCTCTTTGCTCTTCGCGTTGATGGCCCCTTCCGCCATGGAGGCCCGCGCCAATTGTCCAAAACCTTGCATAGCCTCCGACTGCGATTTACGAAATGGGCCCAAAGATTCGTTGATGTTTTGAATCAACCCCGCGTGGTCAAACGTACTCATGGTGAATGTCTTTCTGGATAGCGCAAGCGTGCAAAGTTTTACTCAAATGAGGGCGGGCTCAGCTTGAACACGTCATGGCCTGCAGCCTGCCACGCATCAATGCCACCGGCAATTGACTGAATCTGGGTGTAGCCCATCTGCGCCAGCGACAGCGCGCACAAGGCAGCACGACCACTGGTTTTGCAATACAACACGATGCGCAAATCACGCGACTGCAACTTGGGGTGACCCGCCATCTTGAACTCCAACATGCCACGCGACATGTGCATGGCACCGGGCAAATGACCCGACAAATATTCTTCGGTCTCACGCACATCGATCAGCACATCACATGACTGGATGGCTTTAAGCGCTTGATCAACAGAAATCTCTTCAACAGATTGCTTGGCTTCTACAACCAAATCGTGGGCGGTTTTCATGCGGCTTTCCTTATGGTGATGGGACGTTTTTTAGAAACCACGGCCAGCGGCCAGGTTTGCTCTGAATGTTGCTGGGCGATGCGGTCGCACACCAAATCGCACAAGGCATAAATGGTGGGATCTGCAATTTGGTAATACACGCTGGTGCCACGACCTTCGCGTTTGACAAAGCCTTGCTGCATCAACACCGCCAAGTGACGCGACATGTTGGCAGCGGTGTAACCACAGGCCTCAGCCAATTCGCCCACGTTGTGTTCTTCTTGGCGCAGTAAATTCAAGATCCGCAAGCGCGTGGGCTCGGCCAGCGCTTGGAAGTAATTGGCCACGCGCTCGATGGCTTGGTCTGGGAGTTGGGTCATGGCCAAAATTGTAGTCTTATTTAAGTGATTGATTATTTAATCATTTAATTAAATAATCAATCAGTTATTTATAGAATAAGCACCATGACTGATTCCACCCTCCGCATTGCCGGCCGCTTGGCCCGTTTGTTTCAAGCCTCACAAATCACACCACTGCTGGCTTTGGTGTGCTTCTTGTTAGGCATTTTTGCCGTGGTGGTGACCCCGCGTGAAGAAGAGCCACAAATCAATGTGACCATGGCCAATGTGCTCATTGCCTTCCCGGGGGCATCCGTGAAAGATGTGGAGCAAATGGTGTCGGGGCCTGCTGAACAAGTGTTGGCGCAAATTGCAGGTGTCGAACATGTCATGTCTGTGTCGCAACCGGGCATGTCGGTGGTGACGGTGCAATACAAAGTGGGCGTGCCGCGCACTGAAGCTTTGGTGCGTTTGTATGACACGGTCAACTCGCACGCCGACTGGCTGCCCAAAGGCTTGGGCGTGTTGACACCGCTCATCAAACCCAAAGGCATTGACGATGTGCCGATCTTGTCGCTCACCTTGCATGGCAAAGACACCGACTTGAGCGCATTCGAGCTAGAGCGCATCGCGCAAAACATCGAGATGGACGTGAAGCGCGTCAAAGGCACGCGCGAAGTCACCACGGTTGGAGGACCATCCCGTGCCATTCAGATTGACATCAGCCCAGCACGCATGCAAGCCGCCGGCATCACGGTGCCTGAGTTGCGCATGGCGTTGCAAGCCGCACACTTAGGAGCTCCCGTAGGTGACTTGTTGGTGGGCCAACAAGCCATTGCCATTGAATCGGGTCTTTTCTTGAGCAGCGCCAAAGACGTGGCCAGTTTGGTGGTCGGCGTGCGCGCGGGCAACCCCGTGCTGGTGCAAGACATTGCACACGTGCACGATGGCGGCGCCCAAGCCAACACTGCCGTATGGCATGGCGTGGCGGGTGAAAAACCCAGTGAACGCACAGCGGTCACCCTCGCCATCACCAAAAAGCCCGGCGAGAACGCCATTGAGGTAGCCGATGCCGTGCTCGCACAAGTGGCGTCACTCAGACAAAGCAAGATTCCCACAAACGTGGAAGTCACGACCACGCGCAACTACGGCGAAACCGCCAACGACAAAGCCAAGAAGCTGATCCAGAAATTGTTGTTTGCCACAGCATCGGTGGTGGCCTTGGTGTTCATCGCTTTGGGGCGTCGAGAAGCGGCCATCGTAGGCACGGCGGTCATCTTGACCTTGACCGTCACGTTGTTTGCCTCTTGGGCTTGGGGCTTCACGCTCAACCGTGTGTCCTTGTTTGCCTTGATTTTTTCGATTGGCATTTTGGTGGACGATGCCATCGTGGTGGTGGAAAACATCCACCGCCACCAAGGTTTGTTTCCTCACAAAACCCTCACACAAATCATTCCTGGCGCGGTCGACGAAGTGGGTGCCCCCACCATCCTCGCCACGTTCACGGTGATTGCGGCCTTGCTACCAATGGCTTTTGTGACGGGTTTGATGGGGCCCTACATGAGCCCCATCCCGATCAACGCGAGCATGGGCATGTTGTTGTCGTTGGCCGTTGCCTTTGTAGTCACTCCTTGGTTGGCTCGCATTTGGATGAAGTCCACACCGGCACACGGCGTTGAAGAACCCAGTGCGTTCAAACAGTGGCTCAAGCGTTTTTTCAACGGCGTGTTCACACCGTTTTTGAACGAACACAGCGGTCAACGCAACCGTTGGCGCTTAGGCGTTGCGGTGCTGGGTGCCATCGTGGTGTCTGTGGCCTTGCCCGTGGCTGGCCTCGTGGTCTTGAAGATGCTGCCGTTTGACAACAAGTCAGAATTTCAAATCGTGGTCGACATGCCCGCAGGCACCCGCGTGGAGGAAACCGAAAAAGTCCTGCGCGCCTTAGGCGCTCACTTAACCACCGTACCAGAGGTGACGAATTACCAAGCCTACGCAGGCTTAAGCGGCCCCATCAACTTCAACGGTTTGGTACGTCAATACGATTTGCGCAGCGGCGGCAATGTGGGTGATATTCAAGTCAACCTGCAAGACAAGCACTTGCGCAAAGCACAAAGCCACATCATCGCCATGCGCGAGCGCCCTGCGTTGCAAGCGATTGGCAAACAGTTCAATGCAAATGTCAAAGTCATCGAAGTGCCACCTGGCCCACCCGTGTTGGCGCCCATCGTGGCCGAGGTGTATGGCCCCACAGACGAAGG
>CANBWY010000038.1 GCA_947373245.1 Comamonadaceae bacterium | reverse complement strand
TTCAGCTTCGAACAATGTAGGCGCGTAGCTCAGTTGGTTAGAGCACCACCTTGACATGGTGGGGGTCGTTGGTTCGATTCCAATCGCGCCTACCATATTGTTCCCCGTCAAGCCCGGCACTGTTTGAACAGTACTGGGCTTTTCTTTTTATACGGGAGCTGGCTTCATGAGCAGCAAAAAATCGATGGCTTCAGATGAATTGCATGACCGCATCATCAAGAAGTACCCCAACCGCCGCTTGTATGACACCGCGTCATCCAGCTATGTGGCCTTGGCGGATATTAAGCAACTGGTGATGGACAGCACGGCGTTTCGTGTGGTCGATGCCAAGTCGGGCGATGATCTGACGCGCAGCATTCTGTTGCAAATCATTTTGGAGCACGAGTCGGAAGGCGCACCCATGCTGACCGAACAAGTGCTGGCCAACATCATTCGCTTTTATGGCCATTCGATGCAGGGCTTCATGGGCTCCTACCTAGAAAAGAACGTGCAAACGTTCATGGACAACGTGCCGCAGCTGCCCATCGTGCCGACACTGGTGAGCAGCTATGCCGAGCAATTGCAAAAACAAACCGAACACATGATGGATGTGATGGGGCTGAAACGTAAATGACACAAGTAACCGCACCTAAAGTTGGCTTCGTGAGCTTGGGCTGTCCCAAGGCTTTGACCGACTCCGAATTGATCTTGACGCAACTCAGCGCCGAGGGTTATCAAACCTCTAAAACTTTCGCTGGCGCTGACTTGGTCATCGTCAACACCTGCGGCTTCATTGATGACGCCGTGAAAGAAAGCCTCGACACCATTGGCGAAGCGCTGGCCGAAAACGGCAAAGTCATCGTCACCGGTTGCTTGGGCGCACGACAGGCCGAAGGCGGCACCAATTTGGTCCGCCAAATGCACCCCAGCGTGTTGGCCGTCACAGGCCCACATGCCACGCAAGAGGTGATGGATGCTGTGCATGCACATTTGCCCAAACCGCATGACCCGTTCATCGATTTGGTACCCAACAGCTTTGGCGAGGCTGGCGTCAAACTCACCCCCAAGCACTACGCCTATTTGAAAATCAGCGAAGGCTGCAACCACCGTTGCACGTTTTGCATCATCCCGTCCATGCGCGGCGATTTGGTGAGCCGCCCCATTGGCGATGTGCTCAAAGAAGCGCGCGCTTTGTTTGAAGGTGGCGTGAAAGAGTTGTTGGTGATCAGTCAAGACACCTCGGCGTACGGCGTGGATGTGAAGTACATCACCGGTTTCTTTGATGGTCAGCCCATCAAGACGCGTACTTTGGAATTGGCGCAAGCCTTGGCCAAGTTGGCCCAAACGTACGGCGCGTGGGTGCGTTTGCACTATGTGTATCCCTACCCCAGCGTGGACGAGATCATTCCTTTGATGGCCACGGGCCATGTGCTGCCGTATTTGGATGTGCCGTTCCAGCACAGCCACCCCGATGTGTTGAAGCGCATGAAGCGCCCAGCCAGCGGCGAGAAAAACCTAGAACGCATTGCCCGCTGGCGCGAACTGTGTCCGCAAATCGTGATTCGCAGCACTTTCATTGCGGGCTTCCCCGGCGAAACCGAAGAAGAGTTTGAGCATTTGCTCAATTTCGTGCGCGAAGCCGAGATCGACCGCGCTGGTTGCTTTGCTTACAGCCCTGTCGATGGCGCTGCCGCCAACGACATTCCAGGCATGTTGCCCAAGGAAGTGCGTGACGAACGCCAAGCGCGCTTCATGGCCGTGGCCGAAGAAGTGTCGATTGCCAAATTGAAGCGCCGCATTGGCTCAACCATCCAAGTGTTGGTAGATTCAGCCCCAGCGGGTGGCCGCAAAGGCGGCGTGGGTCGCAGCTACGCAGATGCGCCTGAGATTGATGGCGTGGTCAAGTTGTTGCCGCCTGAAAAACTCAGCAAGGTGTTGAAAGTGGGTGAGTTCACCCGCGCCAAAGTGGTGGCCACTGACGGCCATGACCTCATCGCCTTGCCCATTTAAAACGCGTCACAAGCATCCAGCCCCCTCGCGGTGAAAACCGCCAGGGGGCTTTATTTTTTCAAGAATAAGACTAGTATGCAAGCGATGCAGGCACGCTTGTTTGTGCAGCTCGAAAGTGAGTCTTTATGAAAACTCAGCATCCCTTTGCGGAAACTTTCCAACAGTTCGACCTAGGTGGTGGGCGATCAGGTTTTTTTTATGCGCTACCAGCCTTAGCCCATCGCCTCCCTCAGCTGGCGCGACTGCCAATTTCGATTCGTATCGTCCTCGAATCCGTGCTGCGAAATTGCGACGGCCAAAAGGTCACGCAAGAACACGTCATGCAGCTGGCGAATTGGCACCCCAAGGCTTCACGGCTTCATGAAATTCCTTTTGTTATTTCACGTGTGTTGCTTCAAGATTTCACGGGTATTCCGCTGCTCGCTGATTTGGCCGCGATGCGACATGCGGCGCAAAGCCTAGGCAAAAATCCAAAAATCATTGTACCTCTCGTGCCGGTCGACTTGGTGGTGGACCATTCGGTGATGGCTGACCATGTGGCCAGCAAAACGGCACTTGATCTCAACATGAAGCTGGAGTTCGAGCGCAACCATGAACGCTACGCTTTCATGAAATGGGGCATGCAGGCCTTTGACACGTTTCATGTGGTGCCGCCTGGGTTTGGCATCGTGCACCAAATTAACTTGGAGTATTTAGCGCGTGGTGTTCACAAAAAATCGCTGGAGGATGGGTCTGGCGATCTGTACTACCCCGACACTTTGGTGGGCACTGACAGTCACACCACCATGATCAACGGCATTGGCGTGGTGGGGTGGGGCGTAGGTGGCATTGAGGCCGAGGCGGGCATGTTGGGGCAGCCTGTGTATTTTTTAGAGCCGGATGTGGTCGGGTTTGAGCTGCGGGGCAGCTTGCGCGAAGGCGTTACCGCCACCGATTTGGTACTCACCATCACCGAGCAATTGCGCAGCCACAAAGTGGTGGGTAAGTTTGTCGAATTCTTCGGTGAAGGGGCGAGCCAACTCTCCGTTCCAGATCGCGCCACCATTGGCAATATGGCGCCTGAATATGGGGCCACCATCGGATTCTTTCCCGTCGACGATCGCACACTGGAATACCTCCGTGGGACCGGTCGAACAGAAGACGAGATCAAGGCGCTAGAGGCTTACTTCAAAGCGCAAGGCATGTTTGGTATGCCGCAGACCGGTGAGATTGATTACAGCGAAGTCATCACCTTAGATCTGGCTTCCATCACGCCGAGCGTGGCGGGGCCTAAGCGGCCGCAAGACCGGGTTGAAGTTGGCAAGCTCAAACAAACCTTTGAGGACCTGTTGAGCCAGCCCATCATTCCCAGTGGCTTTAACTTGTCGCCCGAGAAGCGTCACCAAACCGTGTCCACAGCCAAGGGCTTAGCGCTTCACCATGGCGATATTTTGATTGCCGCCATCACCAGTTGCACCAACACCAGCAACCCCAGTGTGGTGTTAGCCGCCGGGCTTTTGGCCAAAAAAGCAGTCGAAGCGGGATTGACAGTGCCTGCGCACATCAAAACATCGCTCGCGCCGGGCTCCCGCGTGGTCACGTCTTATTTACAAAAAGCAAAGCTGCTGCCCTACCTTGAACAACTCGGTTTTGCTGTGATGGCTTACGGCTGCACGACGTGCATCGGCAACTCGGGCGACTTAGCGCCTGAGTTGATTGAGGCGCTCACGCAAAACGATTTGATTTGTGCGGCTGTGTTGTCGGGCAACCGCAACTTTGAAGCGCGCATCCATCCCAACATCAAAGCTAACTTTTTAGCCAGTCCACCGCTGGTCGTGGCGTTTGCATTAGCGGGCACGGTTCGGCGCGATCTGCTGCACGAGCCGATTGGCGTTGGCACGAACGGTCGTGACGTCTATCTCAATGATATTTGGCCAAGCTCAGAAGAGATTTCAGCCCTTATGCCCCACGCCATGGATCCTGAGGTCTTCAAGCAAAACTACGCACACATCCAGTCTGACCCAGGCGCGCTGTGGCAAAACATTGAAGGCGTGACAGGCCAAGTTTATAGTTGGCCAATTTCTACCTACATCGCACGCCCTCCGTTTCTGGACGGCTTCACGCAGGCCATGCCCGCCGCACCGAAGGCCATTCAAGGCGCACGGGCCATTGCGTTGTTTGGCGACTCCATCACCACGGATCACATTTCTCCAGCCGGTGCGATCAAAGAGGACTCACCCGCAGGGCGTTGGTTGAAGGAACACCAGGTCAATCTCGGTGCGTTTAATTCTTATGGTTCTCGGCGTGGCAACCACGAAGTGATGGTGCGCGGCACATTTGCCAATGTGCGCATTAAGAATTTACTCATTCCAGCGAGCGAAAGTGGCGCGCGCATTGAAGGCGGTTACACCTTGTTCCAGCCGCGTGGACAAAAAGGTTTTTTTGAAGATGCGCAAGCGAACTATCAGCATGAAGGCAATCCCACGCATGTCACCACAGCATCGCGAGCCCACGCCACCGCTGCGCGTGCTGAAAGCGACAAAGCGCGTACCGAATCCAAGATGTCGGTCTTTGATGCCGCTATGAAATACCAAGCTGAGGCTACGCCCACACTGGTCTTCGCTGGCGAGGAGTATGGCACCGGTTCAAGCCGAGACTGGGCAGCGAAGGGCACGCAACTGCTGGGCATCGTGGCCGTGATTGCACGAAGTTTCGAGCGCATCCATCGCAGCAATTTGATTGGTATGGGAGTGCTTGCTTTGCAGTTTCAAGCTGGGGACTCATGGGAGTCCCTCGGCATCACTGGCAACGAGACCTTTGACATTGAATTGGGCCAAGAGATCAAACCACAAGGGCAGGTGACTTTGGTCATTCGCACGGCTAATGCACCGCCGCGTAAGGTGCCGCTCACCTTGCGCATCGATACCGAGATTGAGGTCGCGTATTACCGGCATGGCGGAATATTGCCGTTTGTGTTGAGGGATCTTTTATCTAGCTAGGCACCTACCTGACGCCTGAAGTAAGTGAACAAGCCTTGATAAAAATCACTTTGAAGCTTTAAAGCCGTTTACGCGAATCTGAAATGATTACATGCTGACCCTTCTTGGGATATTCAGTCTTGTGGGGCGTGATCGAAAGCGATGCAAAGGGAGTTTGCTATGGCAAAAATAGTGGTGGTTGATGGCGATGTGAATGCTGGGGACCTACTCAAAAATTTGATTCAAACCCGATTAAAAGATTCGGTTTTTTATGCCAGTGATGGCGTGCAAGCATTGGAGGTCGTGCGCGCTCAATTGCCTGATTTGATCATCACGGATATCAAGATGTCGAATATGGATGGCTACGAGTTCGTGAGGCAAATCCGTGCAGATCCCTTGTTGAAGAAGACGGAAGTTATTTTTTATAGCGCTAGTTTTTTTGAACCTGCGACGGCGTTCAGCACAGCTTTGTCATTGGGCGTGACAAATGTTTTGTTTAAGCCTGCTGAGCAAGAGGAGATTTTGCAAGCCATCAATACCGCATTGACACATGTCAGGCATCACACTTAGACAGCTTATTTAGACCCAGCTTTTTGCGCAAGCCATCTCGCTAAGGAGTATCATGCTGTCGCTGGGGGAGAGACGTATGCTGTCAATACGGACCCATACGATAAGTCCTTGTTTCCGTTGGAAAATTTACCAAGAATCTCACTTGGTGGTGCCCAGGAAGGGACTCGAACCCCCACGATGTTACTCGCTAGTACCTGAAACTAGTGCGTCTACCAATTCCGCCACCTGGGCATTTCAGGAAAGAAAGGCATTGTATCAAGAATTCCGCACCAACCAGCAGCTTGCTGGAAGAGTTTGAAGGAACCGTCTCGGGCCACCGTGATGGTCATGGTTTTGTGCAACGAGATGATGGCGCGCCAGACATCTTTTTGCCCCCCAACGAAATGCGCGCTGTCTTGCACCGCGACCGCGTCAAGGCTCGAGTGGTGCGCTTTGACCGCAAGGGACGTCCCGAAGGTCGCGTGGTCGAAATATTAGAGCGTTCCCCTCAACCCATCATTGGCCGCCTGCTGCAAGAAAGCGGCGTGTGGTTGGTGGCCCCCGAAGACAAGCGCTATGGCCAAGACGTTTTGATCCACAAAGGCGCAACGGCCAAAGCCTTGGCGGGGCAAATTGTGGTGGTCGAACTCACGGAGCCGCCGAGCTTGTATGGTCAACCCGTCGGTCGAATTAAAGAGGTACTGGGTGAGGTGGACGATCCTGGTATGGAAATCGAGATCGCTGTGCGCAAATATGGTGTGCCGCATGAGTTCTCTGACGCCTGTTTGGGCATGGCGCGTGGCTTGCCCGACAAGGTGCGTGCGCAAGACAAAAAAGGCCGTGTGGACCTGACAGATGTGCCATTGGTCACGATTGACGGTGAAGATGCGCGCGACTTTGACGACGCTGTGTACTGCGAGCCTGCCAAAGTGGGCAAGGGCAAAGGTTGGCGTTTGTTGGTGGCTATTGCTGATGTGAGCAACTACGTGGAAACTGGCAGCGCCATTGACGTGGATGCGTATGAACGTGCCACCAGTGTGTATTTCCCGCGCCGCGTGATTCCCATGTTGCCCGAGAAACTTTCGAACGGTTTGTGCTCTTTGAATCCTGACGTCGAGCGCTTGTGCATGGTGTGTGACATGTTGATCGCTGCGAATGGCGATGTCGAGGCCTACCAGTTTTACCCCGCTGTGATGTTCAGTCACGCACGTTTCACGTACACGGAAGTGGCCGCGATTTTGTCGAACACACGCGGGCCAGAAGCTGCCAAGCGTAAAGCGCGCATTGACGATTTGCTGAACTTGCATGATGTGTACGGCGCCTTGCTCAAAGCGCGTCGCGTGCGTGGGGCCGTTGATTTCGAAACCACCGAAACGCAAATCGTGTGTGACGAAGGTGGACGTATCGAGAAAATCGTGCCACGCGTTCGCAACGATGCGCACAAATTGATCGAAGAAGCCATGTTGGCCGCCAACGTGTGCAGCGCCGACTTCATCTTGCAAAGCAAACACCCAGGCTTGTTTCGAGTGCACGAGGGTCCAACGCCAGAGAAGATTGATCTGCTGCGCGGCTACCTCAAAGCCACCGGCGTCGGCATGAGCGTGAGCGACAACCCCAAACCCGCTGAGTTCCAGGCGATTGCGGAGGCGACCAAAGAGCGCCCAGACGCGCAGCAAATCCATTCGATGCTGTTGCGCTCGATGCAGCAAGCGGTTTACACCCCCGACAACAATGGCCACTTTGGCTTGGCGTTTGAGGCCTACACCCACTTCACCAGTCCCATTCGCCGCTACCCTGACTTGCTGGTGCATCGCGTCATCAAAGCGATTTTGCTCAAGCAAAAATACCAGCTTCCGACCTTGCCCACACCGGGCGAAGCACATGCCAAATTGGCGCGGCGTTTGGCCTCACGTGTGCGTGAGCCCGATCACAAATTGGCGCCCAAAGAAAAGCCATCGCTAGACCAGCAAGCGTGGGAAGCGGCGGGCTTGCATTGCAGCGCCAACGAGCGTCGCGCGGATGAAGCCAGTCGCGATGTGGAGGCTTGGCTCAAGTGCAAATACATGCGCGAGCATTTGGGTGAAGAGTATGGCGGTGTGGTCACGGCGGCCACAGGCTTTGGCTTGTTCGTCACCTTGGATGCCATGTATGTGGAGGGCTTGGTGCACATCACGGAGTTGGGTGGCGAGTATTTCCGTTTCGACGAGATGCGCCAAGAGCTGCGTGGCGAGCGCACGGGCATTCGCTACGGCATCGGTTCGCGTGTGCGAATTCAAGTTAGTCGCGTGGATTTGGATGGCCGCAAGATTGATTTCCGTTTGGTCAACGAGTCGGATGAGTTGTCCCCGCGCGGCCCCAAAGATGCGAATGGCTCGCCCATTCAAAACTTCAAAACGGCCGTGAAAAAAGCGTTTACCAAAATAGGTGGTCAATCAGGGCGGGGGGAGGCCATGCCTGCGGCAGGTGTTGCACGCAAATCCGGTGACAAAAAGAGCGGCATGAAGAGTGGCACGAAGAGCCGCCGTCCTCGCAAATAAAGCACGGCGTGTTTTAGCGCACCGATGCCGCAAGTCTTGCGGCATCGAGTGTGGGTCCCTCGCTAGGCCATGTGTCTGCCAAGTGGCCATGGCGGTAGACAGCTTGGCAGGTTGCGGCAAACGCATCTGCATTGCGCGCGAGGTAGGCGCCCAGCAAACCTGCCAGTACATCGCCCGTGCCTGCGGTCGCTAGCAACGCGTTGCCAGAGGCATTGATGACTGGCATGTGCTTGGGGCTGGTCACCACGCTGCCCGAGCCCTTTAAAACCACAACGGTTTGAAATGCATCGGCCAATTGCTGTGCGGCATGCAAGCGGTTGCCTTGAATCTCTTGGACGGTGCAGCCGAGCATACGTGCCGCTTCAAGCGGGTGCGGTGTCAGCACGGTGACCTTGCCGCGGGCGTGGCGATTTTTAAGCAAAGTTTGCAACGAGGTGTCGCGTGCAAGGGCGTTCAAAGCGTCTGCATCTAACACGAGTTTTTGGGAAGTCGACAGCACATGCGCTAGCAGTGCGTGCACCGCATTGCCACCACCACAGCCGCATACCACCGTGGCTTCGTCTCGCGCAAGGCTGAGGGGCTCGCGCACCATCAAAGCCGGATGCATGGCCACCACGGCTTGCTGCGCTTGTGCATCGAGCAGTTCTGTGAACACACGGCCTGCTCCGCCGTGCAACGCGCCCAAGCTTGCCAACACAGCAGCTCCAGCCATACCAGGTGCGCCCCCGATGACGATGACGTCACCAAAGCTGCCCTTGTGGCTGTTGTGTGCTTTTTCGGTCGGTCTGGGCAGGCTGTGTTGAAGCCACGCCGTAGGGGCATGGGTATGTTGTGCGTTGAGATCGTTGAACCAAACCTGACCTGCTGCATCGCGCCCATGGGCTGTGAAAAGGCCAGGTTTGAGCGTGAGCAAACTCAAGGTGTGGCGGTTGCGGTGCAAAAGTAGAGGCGAGGTGACTAGCCATTCACCGGTGTCTGCCCGCAAGCCTGTGGGTAGATCGACGCACAAGACAGGGGCGTTGCTGCGCTGCATGACTTGTAACCATTGCGCCATCAAAGCTTCTGGCGCGCGTTGCGCGCCAATGCCTAGCAACGCGTCAATCGCCAAGTCAAATTGTGCGGGTGGTTGATTTTGAAATGCAACGCCTGACGATGTGGCGCGATGCCATGCACGCTGCGCATCGGCGGGCACGTGACCGTCTTGCCCCAGCCAAGTGACCACTGGGTGTTTGCCCCAGGCGCGCAAGTGAACGGCTGCTTCGAGTCCATCGCCGCCGTTGTTGCCCGGGCCGCAAGCGATCCAGATGTGGTGCGCGTGCGGCGCTATCGCCATGGCCAGTTGCGCGGTGGCCAATCCGGCGCGTTGCATGAGTGTGTGCGCCGGTAGCACGGATTGGGCGTGTTGCTCAATGGCCTGTGTGCTGGCAACGTCGTGCAGCGGCCATGTGCCTTGGCTGCTCAATGTTTGTGTCTGAGCTGGTACGTCCATGGTTAGAAATGTAGACGTTCAAGGCCTAGGCCTTGTAAATCAATTTCAGGGCGCTTGCCGTTGATGCTGTCCGCCACCACGCGCGCACTGCCGCAAGCCAATGCCCAGCCACTCGCGCCGTGGCCTAAGTTCAGCCACACGCCAGCGACACCGCTGGCACCCACGATGGGTGGGCCATCGGGCAGCATGGGGCGAGCGCCTTTCCAGACCTGCACATTGTCTTGCGTGCGCGCGGCGCCGGGGAACCAGTCGTCCAGTACGCGGTACAGCGTTTGGATGCTGGCCGCGTGGTGGTGACTTGTGTTGCCGCCGATTTCGGACCCACCAGACACACGAACGCGTTGACCCAGGCGGCTGATGGCGACTTTGTATTGCTCGTCCATCACCGCACTGCGTGGTGCGTCCAAGGGCTCACGCACGGCTGCGCTGATGGCATAACCATGGACTGCCGCTAGGGGAATCTGCAAGCCCAAAGTTCGCACGAGTTGTGCGCTGCCCATGCCCGCACAAATCCCCACAGCATCAAACTTTTCGCCCATGTCTTGTGCGGTGGTGCGAATGGTTTGGGGCTGCGCGGGGGAGAGCGGTTGCACGAGCGAATTGAAATGAAACTTCACGCCCAACGCTTCCGCCTCTTGCTTGATCAGCAAGGTGAATTGGCGGCAATTGCCCACTTCGTCATCGGGGAAGTGAATGGCTTGTGCCAACGCGGTTTCGGGTTTGAGTGCGGGTTCGATCTGACGGGCTTCTTCAGCGTTCAAAGTTTTGAAGCTGAGCCCCGCATCGCGCATGACTTGCAGGGACGCTTGCATGCGCTTGCTCTCGCGCTCGGTGCGCAGCAGGACCATCAAGCCTTGACTGCGCTCGTGGGGCAGGTTCAAGGTGTCTGTGAGGGTGCGCATGCGGTGGCTGCTGTATTCGGCCAAGCGCAGCATGCTGAGGCGGTTACGCACAAAGGTGGTGCTGTTGCACGCTTTGCGCCATTGCCACAACCAGCGCAAGTCAGCCATGCTGGGGCTGGCGATGCGCAGTGGCGTGTCGCGCTGCCACGCATGGGCGAGGATTTGTTTGAGCATGCCGGGTTTTGCCCAGGGCGAGGCGTAGCTGGCCGACGCAATGCCGGTGTTGGAGAAGCTGCATTCTTCGGCCGCAGCCCCGTGGCGTTCAAACACTTGGACTTGGTGCCCCTGCGTCGCGAGTTCGTAGGCGGTGGTGATACCGATGACGCCTGCGCCAATGATCGCGACTTTCATGCGTGAATCCTTGTCGTGGCGAGGCGGGTGGGGGTCATGGGGATGTATTGCTGTGCTAGAATCATGGGGTTTTTCCGAGGTCGAGGCTTTGTCTCAAGT
This sequence comes from Comamonadaceae bacterium, assembly GCA_947373245.1. GTDB lineage: Bacteria > Pseudomonadota > Gammaproteobacteria > Burkholderiales > Burkholderiaceae_C > Limnohabitans. Next base: position 11,860 of record CANBWY010000038.1, on the reverse strand, counting down.
TCGGACAAACATCACTCGCAAACCAGCCTAATCAAGGTGTTGCCGGGAGTTTTTCAAGAATGAAAACTTGCGGTGATAACGGGCTGGATTTTAGACCCAACCTTTGGAGTATCTCTATGTCAGTCACTATGCGCGAAATGCTGGAAGCAGGCGTCCACTTTGGTCACCAAACTCGCTTCTGGAACCCCAAGATGGCTCCGTTCATCTTCGGTCACCGCAACAAAATTCACATCATCAACTTGGAAAAATCGTTGCCGATGTTCCAAGATGCTGCCAAGTTCGTCAAACAGTTGTCTGCGAACCGTGGCACCGTGTTGATGGTCGGCACAAAACGTCAATCCCGCGAAATCGTGGCTGCTGAAGCGCAACGCGCTGGCGTGCCTTACGTTGACCAACGTTGGTTGGGCGGCATGTTGACCAACTTCAAAACGGTCAAAACTTCAATCAAGCGTTTGAAAGACATGAAAATCCAGCAAGAGGCTGGTTTGGACGCTTTGTCTAAAAAAGAACAACTGATGTTCAAGCGCGAAATGGAAAAGCTTGAGAAAGACATCGGCGGCATTCAAGACATGGCTGTTTTGCCTGATGCGATTTTCGTGATCGACGTGGGTTACCACAAGATTGCCATCGCTGAAGCCAAGAAGTTGGGCATTCCATTGATCGGCGTGGTGGACTCTAACCACTCACCCGAAGGCATCGACTACATCATCCCAGGCAACGACGACTCGTCCAAGGCTGTGACTTTGTACGCGCGCGGTATCGCTGACGCGATCCTCGAAGGCCGTGCCAACGCTGCCAACGACTTGGTCAAAGCTGTGAGCGAAGGTGACGAAGAGTTCGTCGAAGTCGCTGCTTAATCACGCGACCCAAGCTTGAAAAGGGGCTTGTGTGGCCCCTTTTTCACACCCAATTTGTTTTTGAACTGAATACGGAGAAATTAAATGGCTGCAATTACCGCAAGCATGGTCGCTGAACTGCGCGCAAAAACCGACGCCCCGATGATGGAGTGCAAAAAAGCTTTGACTGAGGCCGAAGGCGATATGGCCAAAGCTGAAGAGTTGCTGCGCGTCAAGCTTGGCAGCAAAGCAGGTAAAGCTTCTAGCCGCGTGACGGCTGAAGGCGTTGTGACCAGCTTTATCTCTGGCAACACCGGCGCTTTGTTGGAAGTGAACTGCGAAACTGACTTCGTGACCAAGAACGACAGCTTCTTGGCATTGGCTCAAGCCGCTGCTGAGTTGGTCGCCAAGCACAACCCAGCTTCTGTGGAAGCCATGGGCGCTTTGGCCTACGAGCAAGATGGTTTCGGTCCTACGCTTGAAGACGTGCGTAAGGGCTTGATCGGCAAGATTGGTGAGAACATGAGTTTCCGCCGCTTCAAGCGTTTCGATGGTGCGCATAAGTTGGCTGCTTACTTGCACGGCACACGCATTGGTGTGTTGGTCGAATTCGACGGTGACGAAACTGCTGCCAAAGATGTGGCCATGCATGTGGCTGCGATGAAGCCAGTGGCTTTGACCAGCGCTGATGTGCCTGCTGAACTGATCGAAAAAGAGCGTTCAGTCGCTGCAGCCAAAGCTGCTGAGTCTGGTAAGCCTGCGGACATCGCCACCAAGATGGTTGAAGGTTCCGTGCAAAAGTACCTCAAAGAGGTGTCTTTGTTCAACCAAACGTTTGTTAAGAACGACAAGCAAACCGTTGAGCAAATGCTCAAGGCAACCAACACCCATGTGGCTTCTTTCACCCTGTACGTGGTGGGCGAAGGCATTGAGAAGAAGGTGGACGACTTCGCCGCCGAAGTGGCTGCTCAAGTCGCTGCTGCCAAGCAAGCTGCTTAAAACAAAGGGGGGCTTCGGCTCCCCTTTTGATATCCCTACACACAAATTCAACAGCCACATCAAGGAGCCTTTTCATGACCTCACCCAAGCCAGCCTACAAGCGCATTTTGCTCAAGCTGTCAGGAGAGGCCTTGATGGGCGATGATGCCTTCGGTATCAACCGTGCCACCATCGTTCGCATCGTGGACGAAGTGGCTGAGGTGATCAACCTCGGCGTTGAAGTGGCCATCGTGATTGGTGGCGGTAATATCTTTCGCGGCGTCGCGGGAGGTTCTGTCGGTATGGATCGTGCCACCGCTGACTACATGGGCATGCTGGCCACGGTGATGAACTCATTGGCTTTGGCCGATGCAATGAACAAAGCCGGTTTGACCGCACGCGTCATGTCGGCCATCGCGATTGACCAAGTGGTCGAGCCTTATGTGCGTCCCAAAGCCCTGCAATACCTCGAAGAGGGCAAAGTGGTGGTGTTTGCAGCGGGTACAGGCAACCCCTTCTTCACGACCGATACGGCGGCTGCTTTGCGCGGTGCTGAAATTGGCGCTGAGATGGTGCTCAAGGCCACCAAGGTGGACGGCGTTTACTCTGCTGACCCCAAGAAAGACCCCAACGCCACACGTTACAGCCAGATCAGCTTCGACGAAGCGATTGGTCAAAACCTCGGCATCATGGACGCCACGGCTTTTGCCTTGTGCCGTGATCAAAAATTGCCTATCAAGGTGTTTTCTATCTTCAAGAACGGTGCACTCAAACGCGTCGTCATGGGTGAAGACGAAGGCACCTTGGTGCACGCTTAATTTCCCCGCCATTTCGAACCTCGCATTGCGCTGCCTCAGGAGCACCACATGACCATCGCTGATATCAAAAAAACCACCGAAACCAAAATGGGCCAATCCATTGCGGCCTTCAGCCACAGCTTGTCCAAAATTCGCACTGGCCGTCCTAGCCCTGCGATGCTGGACTCTGTGCAAGTCGATTACTACGGCGCCATGGTGCCGATCAGCCAAGTGGCCAACGTGTCTTTGTTGGACGCACGTACCTTGAGCGTGCAACCTTGGGAAAAGCCGATGGGCGCCAAAATTGAAAAAGCCATTCGCGACAGCGATTTGGGCTTAAACCCTTCATCGGTGGGCGAGTTGATTCGCGTGCCCATGCCTCCCATGTCGGAAGAGCGCCGCAAAGAGCTGACCAAAGTGGTTCGCACCGAAGGCGAAAACGCCAAAGTGGCTGTGCGTAACTTGCGCCGTGACGCCAACGAATCGGTGAAGAAATTGGTGAAAGACAAACTCGCTTCTGAAGACGACCAAAAACGCGCAGAAGCCGATACACAAAAGACGACAGACAGCCACATTTCTGAGATTGACAAGCTCATTGCCAGTAAAGAACACGAAATCATGGCGGTCTAAACCAGATGCTCAAGCAACGCGTCATCACCGCGCTGGTCTTGTTGGCGCTTTTGCTGCCGGCTTTGTTGGCCCGTACCGCTGAGCCTTTGGCTGGCCTCACCCTCGTTCTCATTGCCGCCGGTGCGTGGGAGTGGGGGCGCTTGAATGGCTTGGCCATGCGCGGTTCCTTGCGTGTGGCGGCGGTGTGTGTGATGTTGTGTTTGTACGCATGGTCTGCACGTTGGGCTTATGAAGCACCTGCTAATATTTGGACCATCACTGGTGCCGCATGGGTGCTGGTGGCAGCTTGGTTGATTCGCCACGGTGTTGAGCGTTGGGCCATGATTTCGCGTGCATTACGTTTGGGTGTGGGGGTGTTGGCTTTGTGGCTGACTTGGGTGGCGATGTACCAAGCCAAGGTTATTGGCATTAATTTTCTGCTGTCCGTGCTGTTCCTTGTTTGGATGGCCGACATCGCCGCTTACTTCTCAGGACGCGCTTTTGGTCGCCGCAAGTTGGCCCCTGCCATCAGCCCCGGTAAAAGTTGGGAAGGCGTGTGGGGTGGCATGGTGGGCGTGCTGCTCATGGCCTGTGTTTGGATTTGGGTGGATACCCAATATGCGGTGGACAGCGCCAGTCTGTACACGCGGTTGCAGGCGCGAGGTTGGTCCTTTTTGGTCTTGGCTGTCTTGTTCTTGACCCTGATGAGCGTGGCCGGTGATTTGGTCGAGTCCTTGGTCAAGCGCAGCGCTGGCATGAAAGACAGCAGCCAGTTGTTGCCAGGCCATGGGGGTGTGTTGGACCGCGTGGATGCTTTGTTGCCCGCCTTGCCTTTGGCCATGATGTTGGCGCAATCGGTGTGAGCGCCATGGACTTAGGCATGCACATGGAAGTCAAGCCACAACGCATCACGGTGCTTGGCTCGACGGGCTCGATTGGCACCAATACCCTTGACGTGATAGCACGTCACCCCGAACGCGTTCAAGTTTTTGCACTCACTGGTGCGACCCAAGTTGATTTGATGCTGCGTCAATGCGCGCAGTTCAAACCGCGCTTTGCGGTGATGGTGCATGCGCAAGCGGCAGCGCAACTCAAAGACAAAATTCAGGCCGAAGGTTTGGCGACCCAAGTGTTGAGCGGTGCTGCGGCTCTAGACGAAGTCTCAGCACATCCCGATGTCGATGCTGTGATGGCCGCTATTGTGGGTGCCGCAGGCCTGTCGCCTTGCTTAGCGGCCGCACGCAGCGGCAAGCGTTTGCTGTTGGCCAACAAAGAAGCCTTGGTGGTGGGCGCGCAAGTGTTTCTCGACGCTGTGAAGCAAGGTGGCGCAACGCTGCTGCCCATCGACAGCGAGCACTCCGCCATTTTCCAGTCGCTGCCAGAAGATGCCGCCACATGGGACACCCGTGTGGAAAAAATCATCCTCACCGCATCGGGGGGGCCGTTTCGCACGCGTGATCTCGCCACCTTGAAAGACGTCACACCAGAGCAAGCTTGCGCTCATCCCAACTGGGTGATGGGCCGCAAGATTTCGGTGGACTCAGCGACCATGATGAACAAAGCGCTGGAAGTGATTGAGGCGCGCTATTTATTTGGTCTGCCGCCCGAGCGCTTGGAAGTGGTGATTCACCCGCAAAGCATCATCCACTCCATGGTGCAGTACCGCGATAGCTCGGTGGTTGCGCAGTTAGGGACACCCGACATGCGCGTGCCGATTGCGTATGGTCTGAGCTGGCCCGAGCGCATGGCATCAGGTGCACAAGCCCTAGACTTTCATGCTTTGTCTGCGATGACATTTGAGGCTTTGGATGACCACGGCCATGCCGAGCGTTTTGCCGGCATTCATTTGGCTTGGGATGCTTTGCGTGGCCCAAGCGGCACCACCGCCGTGCTGAATGCTGCCAACGAAATTGCGGTCGCCGCTTTTTTAGAGCGTCGCATTCGCTTTGACCAAATCCATCACGTCAACCAAAGCTGCATGACCGATTTGTCACCTGCCAAGCCCCACAGTTTGGAAGATCTGTTGGCTTTGGATGCCCAAGCCCGTGCCACGGCGCAAGACGCTGTGCGTCGTTTGTCCAAGCCATGACCCTGTTGGCCTTCTTGCTCGCGCTGGGTGTTTTGGTCACCGTGCACGAGTGGGGCCACTACCGTGTGGCGGTGGCGTGTGGCGTTAAAGTGCTGACGTTCTCCATCGGCTTTGGCAAGACCTTGCTGCGCTGGAAGCCGCGCAAACCTCTCGCCGGACAAGACACCGAATTCGCCATCAGCCTGATCCCCTTGGGGGGCTACGTCAAGATGCTCGACGAGCGAGAAGGCGAGGTTGCACTCAACGATGTGAACATGGCGTTCAATCGCCAGCCTTTGTGGGCAAGGGCCGCTATTGTTTCTGCTGGACCTTTGGCTAACTTGGTGCTGGCCGTGTGCTTGTATGCCGCGACCTTCTGGCTCGGTCAGTATGAAACGCAAGCGACACTGGCCACGCCGGTAGCGGATTCACCGGTTGAAGCGGCAGGGCTACGCAGCGGAGACACCGTCTTACGCGCAGGTACCTCGCCAGAGCATTTAGAAGACGTGGCGTCCTTGGATGCCTTGCGCTGGTGGGTGTTGCAGCAAGGCGCTTCGGCGGTGACTTTGGAGGTCCAGTCCCAAGGCAAACAAAGCACACGTGTTTTAAGTGTGCCCGCGCTCGCAGAGGCAGAAGCATTGCAAAAAGACAGCGATGTGTGGCAAGCCCGTGGATTCAGCGGTGCTTGGAGTCGTCCTGTCTTGGGCGAGGTGCAGGTGGGCCTCGCTGCGTACAACGCGGGACTGTTGCGCGGTGACGAGGTGCTGCGCATCGATGGGCGCGTGGTCGTCGATGCCACAGCATTACGCGCGATGGTGCGTGCCAGTGGTGAACAGAAAGTGCCGTCAACTCAAATTTGGGAAATTTCACGCGCAGGCCATGCGATGGCGGTGCGAGTCACACCGGCGCAAGTGGCGCAAGGGACCGTGCACATCGGACGCATTGGCGCAAACGTGGGCGAAGCGCCTCGCCAAGTGTGGGTTCAATACGGGCTGTTCGAAGGTGCGTCCCAAGCGCTTGCGAAAACAGGGGCGGTCATGGCCATGACCCTTGATATGTTGGGCCGCTTGCTCACGGGGCACGCCTCACTCGACAACCTGAGCGGGCCTTTGACCATGGCTGACTATGCCGGTCGTTCCGCCAGCCTCGGACTGGGGGCTTATTTGAGTTATCTCGCGCTGCTCAGTGTGAGCCTTGGCGTTTTTAATCTGCTGCCATTGCCAGTCTTGGATGGTGGACACCTGTTGTATTATCTTTATGAAGCCTGTACTGGCCACCCCCCAGCGCCCAGATGGCTTGATGTCATGCAACGTGTGGGTTTCGCAGTGCTTGTGGCGCTGATGACCTTCTCTCTTTTTAACGACATGGTTCGCCTGGGTTGGCTTTCTTCAGTCTTCCCGATACATCCATAGGCAACGAATTCTCAGTTCATGAACATGCAAATTTCTCAATTTCGTCGCACCTCCTTGGCCCAAACGGTGACCTTCATCGCGGGTGCCTTGATGGCGTTCAATGCTTTGGCAGTAGAACCCTTCAAAGTGCGTGACATTCGTGTCGAGGGGTTGCAACGTGTGGAACCCGGTACGGTGTTTGCCTCCATTCCATTTCGTTTGGGGGATGAGTACACCGATGAAAAAGCGGCCTCTGCGATCCGCAGTTTGTTCGCCCTAGGTTTATTCAAAGACGTGCGCATTGAAGTCAATGGCGATGTCTTGGTGCTCATCGTGGAGGAACGCCCCAACATTGCCGCCGTTGAATTCATCGGCACCAAAGAGTTTGACAAAGACGTGTTGCGCAAAGCCTTGCGTGACATCGGTTTGGCCGAAGGTCGTCCTTTTGACAAAGCTTTGGCCGATCGCGCGGAGCAAGAGTTGAAGCGCCAATATGTGAACCGCAGTTTGTACGGTGCGGAGATCATCACCACCATCACGCCGAGTGATCGCAACCGCGTGAACTTGTCGTTCACGGTGGTCGAGGGTGACTTGGCCAAGATCAAAGAAATGCGCGTGGTTGGTGCGAAAGCCTTTGAGGAGTCCAAGCTGCTGAGTCAATTTGACCAAGGCACGGGCAATTGGTTGAGCTGGTACACCAAGTCTGACCGTTACTCGCGCACCAAGCTCAACGCCGACTTGGAAACCTTGCGCGCTTGGTATTTGGCACGTGGCTATTTGGAATTCAAAATTGACTCCACGCAAGTGGCGATTTCCCCCAACAAGCAAGACATTAGCATCACCATCAACGTCACCGAAGGTGACCGCTTTGTGGTGTCTGAAGTAGCGCTAGAGGGCTACTACCTTGGCAAGGACGATGAGTTCAAATCGCTCATTGAGATCAAGGCTGGTCAAGCGTACAACGCGGACGATGTGGCCAAGACCACCAAGGCGTTTAACGAATATTTTGGTAATTTCGGTTTTGCGTTTGCCCGTACAGAGGTGCGCCCCGAGATTGACCGCGCCACCAACCGCGTGAAGTTGGTCTTGGTGGCCGATCCCGCGCGTCGCGCCTATGTGCGGCGCATTAATATTGTGGGTAACAACCGCACGCGCGATCAAATCGTGCGTCGTGAGTTTCGCCAAACCGAATCGTCTTGGTACGACGGTGAAAAGATTCGTCTGTCGCGTGACCGCGTGAACCGTTTGGGCTATTTCAAGGACGTCGAAATTGAAACCCAAGAGGTGCCATCCACGCAAGATCAGGTGGATTTGAACGTCAGCGTGGTGGAGAAACCAACAGGCATGTTGACGCTGGGTGCAGGCTTTTCGAGTGCAGAAAAAGTCACTCTGTCCTTTGGTATTCAGCAAGACAACGTGTTTGGCTCGGGGCACAACCTCGGCTTACAAATGAGCACCAGCAAGTACAACCAGTACTATGTCATCAACACCACCGATCCTTATTTCACCGAAGATGGTGTGTCGCGCACGTTTGAGTTCTATCACCGATCCAGCAAACCGTACGTGGAGCAGGGTGGTAATTACCGCTTGGTCACCTCGGGTTTGGGGGTTCGTTTTGGCTTGCCCTTCAGTGAGCTCGATCGCGTTTTCATCGGCACGGCGGCCGAACGTACCGAGCTGGTGCCTGGTACAAATATGTTGGGTGTGCACGCTGAGTTGTGCCAACAGTTCGGTTGCATTGCGCAAAACGTGCCTATCACGGCAGGTTGGGCCAGAGACAGCCGCGACAGCTACCTCAATCCCAACAACGGCAAGTTCATTCGTTTCAATACAGAGCTTGGCGCGATGGGCGATGCACGTTATGCCAAGTTAGGTGGTCAATACCAACAATACGTGCCCATCACCAAGCAGTACACCTTTGCGTTCAATGCCGACCTCGGTGTGGGCCACGGCATGAATGGACAAACCTTGCCTTTCTATAAAAACTACTACTCAGGTGGTTTGGGTTCGGTGCGTGGTTTTGAGCAAGGCACCTTGGGGCCGCGCGACATCACCGGCCCTGTCATTGGTGGCGCGAAAAAGATCACCGTAAACACGGAGTTTTTGTTGCCCTTTCCTGGCGCGGGCAATGACCGCACGCTGCGCTTGTACGGTTTTTACGACATGGGTAACGTCTTTGGTGAGTTCGAGAAGGTGCAGTGGAACGAATTGCGCAGCTCCTATGGCGTTGGCCTGAGTTGGGTGTCACCGATGGGGCCTTTGCGTTTTGCTTGGGCCAAGCCACTGCACACACTGCCAGGCGATAGAATCCAACAATTGCAATTTCAAATCGGGACATCTTTCTGATGAACACGTTCACTCGTCAAATTTCTTTAGCAGTTGTATTAGGCTTGGCCGCATTTTGTGCGCAAGCGGATGAAATTCGCATTGGTTTTATCAATACCGATCGGATTTTCAAAGAAGCTAACACCGCCAAACAAGCCCAAGCGAAATTGGAGCAAGAGTTTTCTAAGCGTGACAAAGACTTGAATGACGCGGGCAGCGCTCTGAAAAGTGCAGTTGAAAAATTTGAGCGTGAAGCCCCCACTTTGTCTGAGTCGCAACGTCTCGCACGACAAAAACAATTGGGTGAGCAAGACCGCGACGTTCAACGCAAGCGCCGCGAATTCCAAGAAGAACTCAACGCACGTAAGAACGAAGAGTTTCAACTTGTGTTGGAGCGCGCCAACCGCGTGATCAAGCAAGTTGCGGAGGCCGAAAAATATGACTTGGTGCTCCAAGAGGCCGTGTACATCAACCCTAAGCACGACATCACTGACAAAGTGCTCAAGGTCATCAACGCCGCCAAATAATCTGCCGTGGCACTGAGTCTCGGCCAGATCACTGAAAGCTTGGGTGGACGCCTTATAGGCGATCCGCAGCGACTGATCCAAAAACTCGCACCGCTTGACACGGCGCAAGCCGATGCGCTGAGCTTTTTAAGCAATCCCAAGTACCAATCCCAACTCGCCACCACGCAGGCGGCTTGTGTCATTGTGTCGCCAGCCATGGCCGATGTCGCCAGCGCGCGCACCGCCTTGATCGTGGCAGACAACCCCTATCACTACTTTGCACGTTTGACGCAGTTGTGGCGTCAGCACACGCGCATCCATGACGCCCCCTTGGTTCATCCCAGTGCGGTGATTCACCCCCAAGCGCATGTCGATGCAAGCGCACGCATCGGTCCCTTGTGTGTGATCGAACGCGGCGCACACATTGGGGCCAACAGTTGGCTCAAATCGGGCATCACCGTGGGTGAAGATTGCCGCATCGGTGAGCGCTGCATCGTGCATGCGGGCGTGGTGATTGGTGCCGATGGATTTGGCTTTGCCTTGTTCGAAGGCCGTTGGGAAAAAATTGAACAGTTGGGGGCCGTGCGCATCGGCAACGATGTGGAAATTGGTGCCAACACCTGCATCGACCGCGGCGCTTTGGATGACACCGTGATTGAAGACGGTGTCAAGCTCGACAACTTGGTGCAAATCGGTCACAACGTGCATGTGGGCGCGAACACGGCCATGGCGGGCTGCGCCGGTGTGGCAGGCAGCGCTCGCATTGGCGCGAACTGCACGGTGGGTGGCGGCGCTGTGGTGCTGGGCCATTTGCAACTCGCCGATGGCGTGCACATTTCTGCTGCCTCAGTGGTGATGCGCTCCATCCGCCAGCCCGGTCAATACAGCGGCGTATTTCCAATCGACGACAATGCGTCATGGGAAAAGAACGCAGCCACCTTGCGTCAGTTGCACCGCTTGCGCGACCGCATCAAATCTCTTGAATCAGCTTTAGAAAGTCATAAAAAATGAGCATGGACATCCACCAAATCTTGAAGCAATTGCCGCACCGATATCCATTTTTGTTGGTGGATCGTGTGCTCGAACTCGAAAAAGGCAAAAGCATCAAGGCGCTCAAAAACGTGACCATGAACGAGCCCTTTTTCTCAGGCCATTTTCCTCACCACCCCGTGATGCCTGGTGTCTTGATTTTGGAAGCCTTGGCACAAGCCGCAGCTTTGCTGGCTTTTGATACCTTGGGCGCGGCGCCCGACGACAAGACGGTGTATTACTTCGCAGGTATTGATGGTGCCCGTTTCAAGCGCCCCGTTGAGCCCGGTGACCAATTGACGTTGGAGGTTGAGTTGGACCGCATGAAGGCTGGCATTTTCAAGTTCAAAGCGCGCGCCAAAGTGGGCGACGTGATCGCCACTGAAGCTGAGCTGATGTGCACCATGCGTGCAATTGCCTAATCCGACAAGCCCAAAAACGCAGACGATGAGCCTCATTCACGCCACCGCCCTTGTGGACCCCAAGGCCGAGCTCGACAGCTCGGTGCAAGTGGGGCCTTACACCATCATCGGCCCGCATGTCCGCATCGGTGCGGGCACAACGGTGGGGCCGCATTGCGTGATCGAAGGTCACACCACGATTGGCAATGACAACCGCATTTTTCAGTTCAACTCGCTGGGCGCGATTCCGCAAGACAAGAAATACGCGGGCGAACCCTGCGAATTAATCATTGGCGACCGCAACACCATTCGCGAGTTTTGCACCTTCAACATCGGCTCGCCTGGCGATGCGGGCGTGACCCAAGTTGGCAACGACAACTGGATCATGGCCTACGTGCACTTAGCGCACGATTGCGTCGTGGGCAACCACACCATCTTCGCCAACAGCGCGCAGCTGGCGGGCCATGTGCATGTGGGCGATTGGGTGATCTTGGGGGGCTTTACCGTGGTGCATCAGTTTGTGCGCATTGGTGCGCACAGCTTCTCGGCCATGCATTCACTCTTGTTTGCTGATGTGCCCCCGTTTGTGATGTGCCAAGGTCAACCTGCCGAGCCACGCTCGATGAATTTTGAAGGCTTGCGCCGTCGTGGTTTCTCTGCTGAACGCATCAGTGCAGTGAAGGCCATGCACAAAGCCTTGTACCGCGATGATTTGACTTTGGCCCAAGCCAAAGAACGCATCGCTGCCTTGACCCAAGAAAAACCAGAAGCCGCACCCGATGTGGCCATGATGCTGGATTTCTTGAACCACACCTCGCCGCAACGCGGCATCATTCGCTAAACCTGATGGCCGAGGCCCTGTCTTTCTCGCTCGTCGCAGGCGAGGCCTCGGGCGATTTGCTCGCTGGTCTGTTGCTCGG
>CANBWY010000037.1 GCA_947373245.1 Comamonadaceae bacterium | reverse complement strand
GCACCGCCACCTTGTTGGCCGGTATCCGGGCTGGCGGAGACTACCTCTGTCGCCTTCCCAAGCGCTTGTTCAAGGCGCTCAGTGGCTTGTGTGACAGAAGCGGAGCCAAAGGGCTCGTCCGCTTGACCGTTGCGGGGGCAGCGCAGGTTAGGTGTTGCCGAGCTTGTCGACGCAACCCTCCTGCTTCCCGTTGAACTGCGGCATGTGAACCACACCGCGAGCACCAACAGTGGCAATTTTAACAATTAAGCTTGCAGCCACCTTAAAATGCAGGGGCCATGTCACACACACCCCTGATCGACCAAATCGCCCAACGCGTGGAGCATTTGCTGCTGCGTCACGAAGAACTGCAACGCACCAACGCCTTGCTTGCCACCCAAGTGCAAGAGCTCACGCACGAACGCGACTTGCTGAAGTCCCGCTTGGGGGCCGCGCGTCACCGCATTGACGCATTGATTGATCGCCTGCCCCAAGGCACCGAGGCCAAGACAAAGGACAACGCGTGAAACAAATCGAAGTTCAAATCATGGGCCAAGGCTATGTGTTGGGTTGCCCTGAAGGGGGCGAAACACGCTTGAGCGAAGCGGTTGCCAAGGTCGACCAAGCGATGTGCAAAATTCGCGATGCAGGCAAGATCAAGGCGCGCGACCGTATTGCTGTGTTGGCAGCGCTCAACTTGGCCTTTGACTTGACGGACCGCCCAGCCTCCATCGCCAGCGCAATGGCAGGCGCAGACAGCGGCGCCTCCAGCACCGACCTGCACAACTTGCTGCAACGCATGGACGCGGTGCTCGCACGCGACAACCAGCTCATCTGACGGCCCCTACAATTGAGGCGTCTGCAAGTCTTTGGGGCTTTATATTTCCTTGAACCAATGCTCATTGAGCCAGGGCTTGGAACATCGTTTGATGAGCGTGAGCGTCTCGCGTCAGATGAACCCAACGTCAAACTGACCTCGCCCACCTGAACCCCGGTTCAGGATGCCGGTCCCAAGGGTCCTTGCAGACACCTTTTACTTTTTCAAGGCCTGCACTCCCATGGACCTCCAACCCCAACTGATTCTTCAACTCGCCGTGCTTGGCATTTGCACGGGTTTCTTGGCGGGCTTACTTGGTATTGGGGGCGGCATGGTGATGGTGCCCTTCATCACCTTCATGCTCTCGCAGCGCGGCGTAGACGCAAATCTTGCCGTCAAGATGGCCATTGCCACTTCCATGGCCACCATCATCTTCACTTCCATCTCCAGTGTGCGCGCGCACCACAAGCGTGGCATGGTGCGTTGGGAGTTGGTCAAGGGATTGGCCCCGGGCATCGTACTGGGCAGCATGATCGGTAGCTTGGGTGTGTTCGCTTTGCTCAAAGGCGCTTACCTGGCCGTCTTCTTTGGTTTGTTTGTAGGCTTCTCCGCCACACAAATGTTCTTAGACAAAAAGCCAGCCCCCACGCGTCAAGTGCCTGCCACTGCGGGCTTGTTGGGCGCGGGCGGTGTGATTGGTTTTATCTCAGGCTTGGTGGGTGCGGGGGGTGGCTTCATCAGCGTGCCCTTCATGACTTGGTGCAATGTGGCCATTCACAACGCGGTAGCCACTAGCGCGGCCTTGGGCTTTCCGATTGCGGTGGCCAACGTGCTGGGCTACGTCATCAGCGGCATGTCCGTGCAGGGTTTGCCGGACGATGCGTTTGGCTTCATCTGGCTGCCCGCTTTGGTGGTGATTGCTGCGTGCAGCGTGTTCACAGCCCCGCTAGGCGCTAAAGCTGCGCACATGCTGCCGGTGAAAAAACTCAAACGTGTGTTTGCCAGCGTGCTGTATGTGCTGGCCGCTTACATGCTCTACAAAGGCATCACGGGCTAATTTATTGCGGCACCAAGCACCACGGCGCTTGGTATTCGACGAGCCCCATCCACAAAGCCCAGCCTGAGCTAGCAGCCAAGGCAGCCCCAGCCAAGCGCACACCCCATGCGCCACTACGGCCATCCATGGTCTGTGTGCCTCGCAGACGCAACCAAAGCCAAGGGCCAATGGTCAGCACCACAGCACTGCCCAGTGCAAACAGTGCCATCACACCAGCGCCTGCAAGAGGGCTGTTGCTAAGTGCGGCAACCAACAACGCGCCATACAACAAGCCACAAGGCATCAAGGCCCACAAGATGCCAAGCAACACAGCTCCGCCATGGCGCAACTTGAGGTGCGCCGTCAACGCTTGCACGCGACGCCAAATGCTGCGGCCAAAGCCCTCCAACCAAATGGGTTGCTCGCCGCGCCAAAGCAATAAGAGCCCGACCATGAAAGCCAAGATGTGCAACAGCGTCCAAAAGGGGCGAAACGCGGCCGACTGCGTGCTGAGCCAGCCCACGCCTTGCATGGTGGTGGCGGCCAGCGCACCCAAGGCGCTGTAGCCCGTGATGCGGCCCAACTGAAATAAGAGCATGGCCGAGGTGCCCTGCCCGCCGGTTTGTTTTTGTGCAGCTCGCCCGATGCCTGCGCAAGCAGCCCCGCACATGGCTAAGCAGTGAGGCCCGCCCGCTAGCCCCATGAGGAGTGCGGTGAGGGCCAATGTGGTGTTCATCAGATGATTTTAGAGAACCTTGCGCGGTTCTTGTCGGCTTGCAGGTATTTGTCAAAGACCATAGCCACGCCACGCACAAAAAACCAACCCAGCTCAGTTACATGTATACCCGTCTCATCGACGAGCAGCAAGCCTTGCTCTTGCATCGCCGCCAAAGCCTCGAGCTCTGGGGCAAAGTACTGCTTGAAGTCAATCAAGTGTGACAACTCTACAGATTCAAACGACACACTGCCCTGACACATCAGCGCCATGATGACGGTGCGTCGCACCAAATCATCGCGGGTCAAGGCCATGCCACGCACGACAGGCAAGCGGCCTTGGTTGAGCAAGTCGTAGTAATCGTCCAAAGTTTTTACGTTTTGGCTAAACGTGGGGCCCACCCGGCCAATCGACGACACGCCCAGGGCAATCAGATCGCAATCGGGTTGGGTGCTGTAGCCTTGAAAGTTGCGATGCAAGCGACCTTGGCGTTTGGCCACAGCCAAGGCATCGGTGGGCAAGGCAAAGTGGTCCATGCCCACATACACATAGCCGGCTTCTTGCAACACGCGCATCGCGGAGGAAAGCATCAGCAACTTAGACGCAGCGGGCGGCAAGTCTTGCGCGTGAATGCGACGCTGCGGTTTGAAGCGCTCGGGCAAATGCGCGTAGGCATACAAAGCGATGCGGTCGGGACGCAGCTTGACCACTTGATCTAACGTGCGCTCAAACGTGTCAGGCGTTTGCATGGGCAAACCGTAAATCAAATCGACGTTGATCGACGCAAAGCCCAACTCACGCGACGCGGCCACTAGGTCAAACACCTGCGCTGCCGGCTGAATGCGGTGCACCGCTTTTTGCACAAGGGGTTCAAAATCTTGCACGCCAAAACTCAGACGGTTAAAGCCAAGCCCAGCCAAGGCGGCCAAGCGCGCGCGGGTCACGGTGCGTGGGTCGATCTCGACCGAGTATTCACCATGGGTGGCAAATTGAAAATTGCGGCGCAACATGCGCATCAACTGCGCCAATTCGGCATCGTTTAAAAACGTGGGGCTGCCCCCGCCCAAATGCAGTTGCGACACGGTTTGACCTTGCCCCAAGTGCGCCAAATTCAAATCAACTTCACGCTCCAAGTAACGCAAATACTCAGCGCCACGTTCATGGTGTTTGGTGATGATTTTGTTGCAGGCGCAGTAGTAACACAGCGATTCACAAAACGGAATATGTACGTACAAAGACAAGGCATGGGACTTGTGCGCCAGACCATCGCGGCGTTGCTCTAAGGCACGCACATAGTCGTCCGCGCCAAAGGCGTCGACGAAACGATCCGCGGTGGGATAGGAGGTGTAGCGCGGCCCCGCAACGTCATAACGGCGCAGCAGTTCTGGGTTCAGGGCAAGAGAATGCATAAGTTCACATATTAATTTGAGATTCATAATAGGCGATGGACCGCATTGAAAGATTGACCTACATCAACACAAAGGACAGTTTTAGCCATGACACCCACCTCGATCAAAGTCGCCTGTTCCAATTGCAATTTACGTGAACTGTGCATGCCTTTAGGCCTGAATGAGCGGGAACTGGAACGTGTCGACGAGGTGGTCGCCACACGCAGAAAAATTACCCGTGGTGATCATCTATTCAGAAATGGTGACAGCTTCAACGCGTTGTACGCCATTCGCACAGGCTTTTTCAAAACACGTATTTCCACAGAAGATGGCCGCGACCAAGTGACCGGTTTTCAAATGGCCGGTGAGATCATTGGCCTAGATGGCATCGTGAGTGACCGTCATACCTGCGATGCCGTGGCGCTTGAAGATGCCGAAGTATGTGTCATGCCGTTTGAACGCATTGAGGAGTTGTCACGCGAAATCACTGCGCTGCAACGCCATGTCCACAAAATCATGAGTCGTGAAATCGTGCGTGAAAACGGGGTGATGCTGTTGCTGGGCAGCATGCGTGCGGAAGTGCGTTTGGCTGCGTTCTTGCTCAACTTGGTGCAACGCTTGCACGCAAGGGGTTTTTCTCAATCAGAGTTGGTATTGCGTATGACACGCGAAGAGATTGGAAGTTTCTTGGGCCTCAAGCTCGAAACCATCAGCCGAACTTTTTCAAAGTTTGCTGACGATGGCATCATCGAAGTGAAGCAACGCCATGTGCGCATTTTGAATCCAGATGAGCTCAAGCTCATCGTGAACGCACAAACCTGCCAGCCCTGTTAAACCGAAACAGGCTCGCAACCCACCTCTTGCTTGGGGCACCCGTCTGGTCTTGCCGAAGGTACCAAGGGGCAGCGGTTTATCTCAAACGGCGAGACAGACAGCAAGGTCGTCAAGGCGCTTGATGCAGCGGTAACACCCCAGAAAACAAAAAACGACAAGGTGTAGACACCTTGTCGTGAAAGCTCAATGGGTTGACCCAACCACTGCATGTCTTGCGGGTCTACAAAAGCAAACACCAACATTTCCAAAACACCTGCCAATAAGAAAGCAGGCCATGCGATCCACATCATTCGTTGCGCCAACATACGGATTCTCCTAAAAGGAATAAAAATCAGTTTAGGCTTGAATGACCCGATGAAGTTATGGGGTTTTCGCGGGGGTCTCTGGCTTGGTTGACGCAGGCCTAGGGGTCAAGACGTGGTTGCGCGCTTCCATAGCCGGCGCGAGTTGCAGATCTTTCTCAGCCGCCAAGGTTTTGTTGATGTCCAAACCACGGCGGTAGTAGTCTTCGGCCACCACGGGGTCAGGAATGCGAATCGCAATTGCCAAGGTCACGAAGCCCGCGACCACCACCACCGCAGGTCCTGCGATGATGAGCCAGACATGGCCATATTGCCACCAAGGTTTGGTATCAGGGGTGTTTTGTTGCATGCCGATTTACCTAGGAACGATGAAGACGGATTTCTCGACCACAAAGTCATCGGTGCCCGTGGCCTGAATTTCAAACATGATTTTGTGCGAACCACCTTCGACAGAACCATAAGGTATGTCCGCACGCAGCACCACCCAACGTGCTTCTGCGGGGTCCACCATCACATCGGTTTCCGTGGTGATTTTCAAACCAGACAATCCCTTGACAGACAAGTGGTAGGTTTGCGCCGTCTCGGCAGCGTTCATGATTTGAAGACGGTAGACGTTTTCTAAAGTGCCATATTCGGTGATGCGCGACAAGGTCGAGCGGTCACGCACCACATCCACCTTGAAGGGGGTGCGCAAGCTGAGCGAGACAAACAAGCCCACCGTCACCGCCAGCAAAATCATGGTGTAAATCTGAATGCGCGGACGCTTAAGTCGCTGCCACATTTGTTGCGGCGTCCACTTGTTGTCCATCGCATTTTGTGTGGAGTAGCGCACCAAGCCACGGGCATAACCCATCTTGTCCATCACCGTGTCGCACACATCCGCACACGCACCACAACCAATGCATTCGTATTGCAAGCCATCTCGAATATCAATGCCCGTCGGACACACTTGCACGCACAAAGTGCAGTCCACACAAGCGCCTAAGTTCATGACGCTCGCTTCCGACTTCTTAGAGCGCGGGCCGCGTGGCTCACCGCGTTCGCTGTCGTAGGTCACGATCAAAGTGTCGTTGTCAAACATGGCGCTTTGGAAGCGCGCATACGGGCACATGTATTTGCACACTTGCTCGCGCATGAAACCCGCGTTGCCGTAGGTGGCAAATGCGTAGAAGAAGACCCAAAACAATTCCCACGAACTCATTTGGGTATGAAAAAACTCCATCCCCAATTCGCGGATGGGCGTGAAGTAACCCACGAAAGTAAAGCCGGTCCAGATCGAGAGGAAGATCCAGATAAGGTGCTTGTACCATTTCTTGACCAATTTTTCTAAGGAGAAGTCAGCGTCGTCCAAACGCATGCGGGCGGAACGGTCACCTTCGACCTTGCGTTCAATCCACAGAAAAATTTCGCTGTACACCGTTTGCGGGCAGGCGTAGCCACACCACAAACGACCCGCCACAGCGGTGAACAAAAACAAGGCCAAAGCTGAGATGACCAACAAACCTGTGAGATAAATAAAGTCTTGCGGGTACAAGACCAAACCAAAAATATAGAAACGGCGCGACGCCAAATCAAACAACACCGCTTGGCGTGTGCCCCATTCAAACCAAGGCAAGCCGTAAAACACCAACTGCGTCAGGACAACAAAAATCCAGCGCCAATAAGCAAAGATGCCCTCAACAGAGCGAGGGTAGATTTTTTTAGAAGCAGCATAAAGCGAAACCATCGCCTCGTCCGCAGAGCCCGAAGGCTCTGGAACGATGGGGATGGTCTTGCGCTGCTTGGAGTCGTCAGCAGAATTCAAAGTAATTTACTTCGTTGCAGCAGGTTTATTGGATAAGCCCCACACATAGGCGGTCAACACGTGAATTTGTGATTCAGTCAAACGGCCCTCTTGTGCAGGCATCTGATTAATTTTACCGTTGTTGATCATGGCGGTGATGGCTTCTTCGCCCCAGCCGTGCAACCAAATTTTGTCAGTCAAGTTGGCAGAGCCAATGGACTGAATGCCCTTGCCATCCGGGCCGTGACATGCTGCACATGCGCCGAACTTGGATTTACCCAAAGCAGCACGCACGGAGTCATGTGGACTGCCAGACAAGCTCAACACATAGTGCGACACGTTACGGATGTCATCCGGCGTTCCCACGGCAGCAGCCATCGGCGGCATTTGACCAATGCGACCTTTGGTGATGGTCTCTTTGATCTTGTCGGGTGTACCGCCGTGCAACCAGTCGTTGTCGGTCAAATTAGGGAAGCCTTTTGAACCGCGTGCGTCAGAGCCGTGGCACTGTGCGCAGTTGTTCATGAACAAACGCTCGCCCACAGCCATGGCTTTGGGGTCTTGTGAAAGTTGCTCGGGTACTTGTGCGTTGAACGCTGCGTACAAAGGCTCTAAGTCTTGGTTGGCCTTGGCCACCTCAGCTTCGTATTGACCTTTAGACGTCCAGCCCAGCTTGCCTGCGTAGTTACCCAAACCTGGGTAAGCAAAACCATACACCACAGCGAACACCATGGTAATGATGAACAGCCACAGCCACCAACGTGGCAGTGGGTTGTTCATTTCGCGCAGGTCTTCGTCCCACACATGACCCGTCGTGCCATCGTCTACACCGTGCACGGCCACTTTGACCTTGGCCGAGAACCACAGCAACAAGGCGCAGTACACGACACCAAAAATACAAATACCGGCCACGAAGATGGACCAAAAATTACTTGTGAAATCACTCATGATTCGATTCCTTTACAAAGGCTTTTAAGCCTTAGTCTTGATCGAGGGGCAACTTCGATGCTGCCTCAAAATCTTCTTTGTTACGTCGAGAAAAAGCCCACACCATGATGCCAATGAACACGACAAACGAAATCAAGGTGCTCGCAATGCGCAGATCAGTGACATCCATGGGCGTCTCCGTTTATTTGAGCGCGAGGCCCAGAGATTGGAGGAAAGCAACCACAGCTTCAATCTCGGTTTTACCCGTGACGTCTTCTTCTGCTTTTGCAATTTCTTCATCCGTATAAGGCACGCCCACAGTGCGCAAAGCCTTCAAATGGGCCGGCATGGCGGCAGCATCGACCAAGTTCTTGGCCAACCATGGGTACTCAGGCATGTTGGACTCGGGCACCAAATCGCGCGGGTTGTTCAAGTGAATGCGATGCCATTCGTCGCTGTACTTGCCGCCCACGCGGGCCAAATCTGGGCCGGTGCGCTTGCTGCCCCATTGGAAGGGATGGTCATACACAGACTCGCCCGCCACCGAGTAGTGGCCATAGCGCAATGTTTCAGCACGGAAAGGACGGATCATTTGAGAGTGACAGTTGTAGCAACCTTCACGCACATAGACATCACGGCCAGCCAACTGCAACGCGGTCAAAGGCTTCACGCCAGTGACAGGCTCAGTGGTGGACTTTTGGAAGAACAAAGGCACGATCTCGACCAAGCCACCGAAGGCGACAGCGATCAAGATCAGCACGATCATCAAAAAGTTGTTGGTCTCTACGCGCTCGTGCGAGAAGCCTTTGGAATTGTTATCAGACATTTATTTCTCCTCAGGCGTGCGCAGGTGCAGGAATCGCCACGATCACGGTATTGCCGCTGGTCGCAGTCTTGACCACGTTCCACAACATGATGCACATACCGCTCAGGTACAACAGACCGCCGCCCACACGAATCACATAGAACGGATAAGTGGCTTTCACGCCTTCTACAAAGGTGTAGGTCAATGTGCCATCTGCGTTGATCGCACGCCACATCAAACCTTGCATCACACCAGCAATCCACATCGCAGCGATGTACAACACGATACCGATGGTGGCCAACCAGAAGTGGACCTCAATCGCCTTGACGCTGAACATTTCCTTGCGGCCGAACAGCTTAGGAATCAAGAAGTAGATAGAACCCATAGACACCAAGCCCACCCAACCCAAAGCACCGGAGTGCACGTGGCCGACGGTCCAATCTGTGTAGTGGCTCAAAGCGTTCACAGTTTTGATGGCCATCATGGGGCCTTCGAAGGTGGACATGCCGTAGAACGACAAAGACACGATCAAGAAACGCAAGATAGGGTCATCGCGCAGTTTGTGCCATGCGCCAGACAAGGTCATGATGCCGTTGATCATGCCGCCCCAGCTAGGTGCCAACAAGATGAGCGAGAACACCATACCGACGGACTGTGTCCAGTCAGGCAAAGCGGTGTAGTGCAGGTGATGAGGACCCGCCCACATGTAAGTGAAGATCAAAGCCCAAAAGTGAACGATCGACAAGCGGTACGAATACACAGGGCGACCGGCTTGCTTGGGGATGAAGTAATACATCATGCCCAAGAAGCCAGCAGTCAAGAAGAAGCCCACGGCATTGTGGCCATACCACCACTGCACCATCGCGTCTTGCGCGCCAGCGTAGGCCGAGTAAGACTTCATCATGCCAGCAGGAATGGCAGCGCTGTTGACGATGTGCAACAAGGCCACCGCAATGATGAACGCACCATAGAACCAGTTGGCCACGTAAATGTGTTTCACTTTACGAATACCCACCGTGCCAAAGAACACCACAGCGTAGGAAACCCACACCACAGCGATCAAGATGTCGATGGGCCATTCGAGTTCAGCGTATTCCTTACCTTGGGTGAAACCCAAAGGCAAGCTAACGGCCGCTGCCAAGATGACCAATTGCCAACCCCAAAAGGTGAAGGCTGCCAACTTAGGCATGAACAAAGCCGTATGGCAAGTGCGCTGGACCACGTAGTAGCTGGTCGCGAACAAGGCGCAGCCGCCAAACGCAAAAATCACCGCATTGGTGTGCAACGGACGCAAGCGGCCGTAGGTCAACCAAGGGATACCAAAGTTCAGTTCGGGCCAAGCCAGCTGAGAAGCGATGATCACGCCCACCAACATGCCAACCACGCCCCAAACCACCGCCATGATGGAAAACTGCCGTACAACGGTGTCGCTGTAAACGGCTTGCTCTGATGAGTTCATCGGTCACCTTTCATTATCAAACCAGTATCCTCAATACACTTTGACAAGTTATTGATTCAAATCAATCGTCGCGCAGAATACGCTCGCCTTCTTGCTCCACGCTGTCAAATTGCCCTTTGTCGATGGCCCACCAGAGGCCACCCAAAATACAAAGCACCAAGAGCACTGACAGCGGAATCAATAAATACAAGATATCCATCAAAATCCTTTGGTGAGCCGTAAAGAGTTCAACACGACCCACAACGAGCTCAACGCCATCCCCAAACCAGCCAACCAAGCAGGCAACCAGCCCACCACGGCCAACGGCACGCACACGGCGTTGTAAGTCGCAGCCCACACCAAGTTTTGCCGCACCACCCGCAGGGTTTGCCGCGCCAACTTGACGCTTTGCGCCACCACCAACAAACTGCTGCCCATCAGCACCAAGTCCGATTTGGACTGCGCCAAGGGCACCGCATTGCCAAACGCCATCGACACATGGGCACCGGCGAGGACGGGGCCATCATTCAGCCCATCCCCCACCATCGCCACCCGCGCGCCTTGCGACTGCGCAGCTTGCATGCGAGAGAGTTTGTCTTGCGGGGTACACGCACCAAACGCTTGATGAATGCCCACCTGCTGTGCCACTTCTTGCGCTGACTCAGGCCGGTCACCCGAGAGCAACCACACATCCACGTTCAGGTCTTTCAGGGCTTGCACGGTTTGCACAGCATCAGAACGGACATCTTCAGACAGTTGCCAACTGGCAAGCCACTCGTTTTCACTGCATAAGTGTACTTGGCAAACACTGGCTTTATCGGGTAATCCCTTGGTTTTTGGCGCACAAAACGCAGCCGAGCCCAAGCGAAACACCTCGTTCAAATGCCCCTCTAGGCCATGACCAATCATTTCGACTACATCTTGCACGTCGGGTGCAGGACTACTCGCTGAGGCGTTGTGCGCTTGCACCAAAGCTCGGGACAAAGGATGGAGCGAATGTTTGGCTAAGCCAGCTGCCAAAGCCAGTGCGTACTTGGGGGTGACGCCGTCGGCCGTCACCACTTGGGCGATGCGCTGGCCGTCTTGGGTCAGCGTGCCAGTTTTGTCAAAAATCAGCGTGTCAATTTCAGCCAGCGACTCCAGCGCTTGTAGGTTGCGCACCAACACGCCGTGACGCGCCAAATTGCCCGCCGCAGCCAGCATGGCCGCAGGCGTGGCCAGTGACAAGGCACACGGACACGTCACCACCAACACGGCAACCGCCACCATCAAGGCATGGCTAGGGCTGCTCGGCCACCACCACACCGCCGACAGAGCAGCCAACACCAGTACACCTACCAAGAAAGGCTTGGCAATGCGGTCCGCCAATTGCGCCAAACGCGGTTTTTGCAACGAAGCGTTCTCCATCAAAGACACGATCTGCGAAAACTGCGTGCCCTTGCCTACCTGCACCACACGCACCGTCACGATGCCGCTGAGGTTGTGGCTGCCCGCCACCACCGAGTCGCCCACGCCACGCACTTGCGGGCGGGATTCACCCGTGAGCAGCGCCTCATCGGCCAAGGTTTGGCCTTGCAAAATCACGCCATCGGCGGGAAAGCTCTCTGAAGGCAAGACGCGAATCACATCGCCCACCAACACGCGTCGTACCGCCACGCGCTCAAACTCCCCATTGGAAAGCTGACGCGCCACACTCTCGGGCAAGCGGTTCATCAACGCCTCCAGCGCACCTGCCGTGCGGTCGCGCACACGCAACTCCAGCCAGCGACCGGTTAGCAAGAAGAACACAAACATGGTGAGCGAGTCGTAATAGACCTCGCCACCAAACAGCCCGTTGGGCTCGAAGGTTGCGGCAGAGCTGAGCAAAAAGGTGATGACCATGCCCAGCGACACCGGTAAATCCATGCTCACGCGCCGTGCGCGTATGTCACGCCATGCATTGCCGAGAAATGGGCCGCACGAAAAAAACACCACCGGCAAAGTCAACACCCATGAGGCCCAGCGCAGCAAAAACACCATCTCGGGGGTGATGTCACCTTCGTGTGCCACATAAGCTGGGTAGGCATACATCATGACTTGCATCATGCAAAACCCAGCCACCAGCCAGCGCCACAAGGCGCGTCGCCCTTCTTCGTGGCGTGCTTGGCGCAAACTGCTATCGGCCGCAGGCAAAGCACCGTAACCGGCCTTGGCCATGGCGGCCATCCATTGCGAGGGTTTGACACGCGCAGCGGACCACACCACTTTGGCGCGATGGGTGGCCGCATTCACCTCAGCTGAGTGCACGCCGGGCACAGATAACAAAGCCTCCTCCACAGTGAAGGCGCAAGCGGCACAGTGCATGCCTTGCACCACCACATGAGAATCCCAACAGTCATCCGCCTCGTGGATACTTTTGGAGGTGTGGGGTTGGCTAAAGCGCAGCCACTCTTGGCGGTCATCGAGCAGCTCAGCCATCGAATTGTCAAAATGCATATCGGGTGTAGCCTAACGGCTTCGTTTTCACCTCGCTTGACCTAGATCAAGCTGAGCAACGTCGCATGCGGTAAGCTGGAGTTTGAAATTAACAAAAGGAGCAGTTTATGTACAAACGAATTTTGGTCGCTACCGATGGTTCCACACTGTCTAAAAAAGCCATTGGCAGCGCCATTGAATTGGCCGCTCTGAGTGGCGCTGAACTGATTGCTGTCAAAGTGACGCCCCGTTACCCACAAAGCTACTTCGAAGGCTCGTTGCCATTGAGCGTCGCAGAAGTCTCAAAAATTGAAAAGCAATGGACAGACGCGGCCCAAAAAGTGGTGGACGCTGTGGCCAAGTTGGCCAAAGCCAAGGGCGTCACAGCCAAAGCGGTGGTGGTGAAATCAGACATCGTGTCTGACGCCGTGCTGGCCGCCGCCAAGAAACACAAAGTGGACTTGATCGTGATGGCCTCGCATGGCCGCCGTGGCATCAAGCGCTTGCTGCTGGGCAGCGAAACACAACAGGTGTTGACACACGCCAACTTGCCCGTGTTGGTGTTGCGTTAAACAGCCCCGGCTTTCCGAGCATGAAAAAAAGCCGCTCTATTGAGCGGCTTTTTAGTAGGCGGGCGTGGCATGAAAATCATGCCACCAAGCTCACGCGGTAAAGCGCAACTTGGCCTCTTGGTACTCACGCTTCAAACGCGCCACCAGTTCAGCCGCAGGCACCACGGCTTTCACCGCTGCAATGCCTTGACCGCAACCCCAAATGTCTTTCCATGCCTTTTGTGCACCGCCACCAAAATTCATATGGCTGGGGTCGCTCTCGGGCAAGTGTTCTGGGTCTAAACCAGCCTTGCGAATCGAAGGTGCCAAGTAATTGCCGTGCACGCCCGTGAACAGGTTGCTCAGCACGATGTCGTCGGATGTGCCGTCCACCACGGCTTGCTTGTAGTCATCGGCCGCGCGCGCCTCGTCGGTGGCGATGAATGCTGAGCCAATGTAGGCAAAGTCAGCCCCCATGGCTTGTGCGGCCAACACGGCGCCGCCGGTGGCAATCGCACCACTCAAGGCCACAGGGCCATCAAACCATTCACGAATTTCTTGAATCAAAGCGAACGGGCTTTTCACGCCCGCATGGCCGCCAGCACCTGCGGCAACGGCAATCAACCCATCGGCGCCTTTTTCAATCGCCTTCTTGGCAAATTTGTTATTGATCACATCGTGCAGCACGATGCCGCCGTAGCTGTGCGCCGCCGCATTCACATCCTCGCGCGCGCCCAGCGAGGTGATGATGATGGGCACTTTGTACTTCACGCACAACGCCATGTCTTGCGCTAAGCGGTCATTGCTTTTGTGCACGATTTGGTTGATGGCAAATGGCGCCGCCGGTTGATCTGGGTGATCACGGTTGTGCGCAGCCAGCGCCTCGGTGATTTCAATCAACCAGTCTTCCAGCTGTTCGGCTGGGCGCGCATTGAGCGCGGGCATAGAACCCACCACGCCCGCCTTGCACTGAGCAATCACCAGCTTGGGGTTGCTGATGATGAACAAGGGCGAGGCAATGACGGGGAATTTGAGCGACTGAAAAACGGGAGGTAAACGTGACATGGCAGACCCTTCAAATCGACTTAAAACGCGTCAAGCGCTAGCTCGGTCACGCTGTCCGCGCCGTCCACAATGCTGTCGCGCAGGCCTGGCACCTGGGTCAAGATGTGATCGGCATAAAAGCGCGCAGTGGTGATTTTGGATTGCATGAACACCACGTCTTCGCCTTTGGCCAAGAGCGCTTGGGCCACCAACAAAGCACGGCCCATTTGCCAACCCGCCACCAAGTTGCCAGCCAGCATGAGGTAAGGCACGCTGCCTGCAAACACTGCGTTGGGGCTAGATTTGGCCCCCGCCACCACAAAGTCGACCACGTCCAAAAATGCCTCGCGCGCCGCCTTCAAGCGCGCGGCGACAGCCTTGGCATTGGCGCTGCCTTGTTTGAGCAATTCGGCTTCGGTGTTGGCGATTTGAGCGGCAATGCCTTTGGCAGTTTGTCCGCCATCACGACCGGTTTTTCGGCCAATCAAATCGTTGGCTTGAATGGCGGTGGTGCCTTCGTAGATGGTCAAAATCTTGGCATCACGGTAATACTGCGCGGCACCGGTTTCTTCGATGAAGCCCATGCCGCCATGCACTTGCACGCCCAGGCTGGTGACCTCCAAACTCATCTCGGTGCTGAAGCCTTTGACCAGCGGCACCAAGAATTCGTAGAAAGCCAAATTCTCTTTGCGCGTTTCATCATCTGGGTGGTGGTGCGAGGCGTCATACGCAGCGGCCGCCACGGTGGCCATCGCGCGGCAACCTTGGATGTAGGCGCGCATGGTCATCAACATGCGGCGCACGTCGGGGTGGTGAATGATGGGCGCACTGGTTTTCATGCTGCCATCCACAGGGCGGCTTTGCACGCGGTCGCGCGAGAAAGTCACCGCCTTTTGGTAGGCACGCTCGGCAATCGAAATACCTTGCACGCCTACGGCATAACGCGCGGCGTTCATCATGATGAACATGTATTCGAGGCCACGGTTTTCTTCGCCCACCAAGAACCCAATCGCACCGCCGTGGTCACCATACTGCAGCACCGCAGTGGGACTGGCTTTGATACCCATCTTGTGTTCGATGCTCACGCAATGCACATCGTTGCGTGCGCCCAGTGAACCGTCTTTGTTGACCATGAACTTAGGCACCACAAACAAGCTGATGCCCTTCACGCCTTCGGGCGCGCCTTGCACGCGGGCCAGCACAAGGTGGACGATGTTCTCGGCCATGTCGTGCTCACCGTAGGTGATGTAAATCTTGGTGCCAAACACTTTGTAAGTGCCGTCGGCTTGCGACTCAGCACGGGTACGCACCGCAGCCAAGTCAGAGCCCGCTTGTGGCTCGGTCAAGTTCATGGTGCCAGTCCACTCGCCCGAGATGAGCTTCTCAAGGTACGTGGCCTTCAATTCATCTGAGCCCGCCGTCAACAACGCTTCAATCGCACCATCGGTCAACATGGGGCACAAGGCAAAACTCATGTTGGCAGAGTTGAGCATTTCGCCGCAGGCCGCGCCAATGGTTTTGGGCAAGCCTTGACCGCCGTAATCAGCGGGGTGTTGCAGGCTTTGCCAGCCGCCTTCGCAATACTGTTGGTAGGCCTCTTTGAAGCCGGGCGTGGTGGTGACGTGGCCGTCTTTGAAAAATGAGGGGTTCTTGTCGCCTTCCCAGTTCAAAGGCACGAGCACAGACTCGTTCAACTTGGCGCATTCTTCGAGCACCGCTTGGGCGGTTTCTACGCCCATGTCTTGGAACGCAGGAATTTGGGCCACAAGGTCTAGGCCTGCCAAGTGTTCCATGTTGAACACCATATCTTTGATGGGGGCGATGTAGCTCATGTTCTCAATCTCCAAAAGTCAATACAAAAAAGGCACCCCGAAAGGTGCCTTTTCAAACTGGGTTTAAAGCGCTGCCACCAGCTCGGGAATGGCGACAAAGATATCCGCCTCCAAGCCGAAATCGGCCACCGAGAAGATGGGTGCTTCTGGGTCTTTGTTGATGGCCACGATGACCTTGCTGTCTTTCATGCCGGCCAAATGTTGAATCGCACCGCTGATGCCGCATGCCACGTACAACTGAGGCGCGACGATCTTGCCGGTTTGACCCACTTGCAAATCGTTGGCGGCGTAGCCTGCGTCCACTGCCGCGCGGCTGGCACCAATGGCGGCGCCCAGCTTGTCGGCCAACGGAATCATGATTTCGTCAAATTTCTCAGCGCTGCCCAAGGCCCGGCCACCCGACACAATGATCTTGGCGGCTGTCAGCTCAGGGCGGTCGTTTTTGGTGACTTCACGGCTCACGAAGCTGCTCTTGCCAGAGTCGGTTGCGGCGTCCACAGTTTCAAGTGCAGCTGAACCACCGCTGGCGGCGGCTGCATCAAAACCTGTCGTGCGCACGGTGATGACTTTGATGGCATCCATCGATTGCACGATGGCAATGGCGTTGCCTGCGTAGATGGGGCGCTCAAACGTGTCTGGGCTGTCCACCTTGGTGATGTCGCTGATTTGGCCCACATCCAATTTGGCCGCCACGCGGGGCGCGACGTTCTTGCCACTGGCCGTGGCGGGAAACAAGATGTGGGTGTAGTTGCCAGCAATGGCCAAGACTTGGGCGGCTACGTTTTCAGCCAAGCCCGCTTCGAGCGTTGCGCCATCGGCATGGATGACTTTGTGCACGCCTGCGATTTGCGCTGCGGCCGCGGCGGCTGCACCTGCGTTGTGGCCTGCCACCAAGACGTGCACATCACCGCCCATAGCGGCTGCGGCGGTCACGGTGTTGAGCGTGGCGGGCTTGATAGAGGCGTTGTCGTGTTCTGCAATCACGAGGGATGTCATGTTGTTTTCTCCGCGTATTTGAATTAAGTGACGGGCTTAGATAACTTTTGCCACGTTCTTGAGCTTGTCCACCAAAGTGGCGACATCGGGCACTTTGATACCGGCGCTGCGCTTGGCAGGCTCGGTCACTTTGAGGGTTTTGATGCGCGGGGTCACGTCCACACCGAGGTCTTCGGGCTTGAACACATCGAGTTGCTTTTTCTTGGCCTTCATGATGTTGGGCAAGGTCACGTAGCGGGGCTCGTTCAAGCGCAAGTCGGTGGTGATCACCGCCGGCAGACTGACCGAGAGGGTTTCCAAGCCACCATCCACTTCGCGGGTCACGCTGGCTTTGCCATCGGCAACTTCTACTTTAGAGGCGAAGGTGGCTTGGGGCATGTCCGCCAAGGCCGCCAACATTTGGCCAGTTTGGTTGCAATCGTCGTCAATCGCTTGCTTGCCCAGAATCACCAAGCCCGGCTGCTCTTTGTCGATCAAGGCTTTGAGCAGCTTGGCCACTGCCAAAGGTTGCAGCTCCTCTGCCGTCTCGACCAAGATGCCGCGGTCAGCACCAATGGCCATCGCGGTGCGCAGGGTTTCTTGGCATTGGGTGACGCCACAAGACACCGCGATGACTTCCGAGACCACGCCTTTTTCTTTGAGGCGCACGGCTTCTTCCACCGCGATTTCGTCAAACGGGTTCATGCTCATCTTGACGTTTGCAATGTCAACGCCCGAGTTGTCCGACTTGACGCGGACCTTGACGTTGTAGTCCACCACGCGTTTGACAGCGACCAAAACTTTCATGGCAAAAGCTCCAATTTTTAGAATTAAACAGATTGACGTTTACGTAAACGTAACATTGTAGAGAGCAAAGTCTTAATTTTAACGAACGACCGTGCTTTTTTAGGGAAGTCCCTAGGAAAAACTTAGGCTGGATGGCGCAACACCACCTCCTGGGGAGAATGCACCAGCATCACACCCGCCGCACGCAAAGCGCTCAAAGCCGCAATGTTGACACGCGAGCGTGTCAATGATTGACCGTTGACGGGATCCTCCATCCAAAAATTCAAATTAAACCGCAAACCCTGCGGCGCCACCTCACCCAACAAAGCTTGCGGCATTGGGTCGGGCAGGACCCATTCCGCACTCAGCGCGGCGTCCACCAAGACGCTTTGCACACGGGTCACATCACTCTCCAAACCCACCCAAAAAGTACAGGTTTGCAGCAAGTGGCGACTTTCCAGCGATAAGTTCTCGACACGCTGAGTCAGCAACAACTCATTGGGTACCACCGCTTCGCTGCCATTGCTGGCACGCACCAAGGTATAGCGCGTTTTGATGTCGGTCACCCGCCCCTCAAAACCATCCACACGAACAAAGTCACCAATCCGCAACGAGCGCTCTAACAAGATGACAAAACCACTCACATAGTTCGCAGCGAGTTTTTGCAAACCAAAACCGATACCGACACCCAAAGCGCCACCCAACACGGATAAGGCGGTAAGGTCAAAGCCGAGCGAAGACAAGGCAAACAAGGTACCAATCACCAGAAGCAGCACACGCATCGCATTGGCCGCCACCTTGCGCATCGACAAGTCATCAAACGCACGGTTGAGCACGCGCTGCTCCAGCGTCGCCGACAACCAAAGTGCCAGCACCAACACCAACCCCGAGGTCAATATCACTTCCAGCACATGCGAAACGCTGATGCGCGTTTTACCCAACATGAATTGCAAGCTATCGAGCTCATCCACCATCGGGCCCCACAAGCCTGTGACCCACAACACCGCCAAACCCCAAGCAAGCCAAGACACGACTTGCTCCAAGATCCGCGCACCTCGAGAATTTGGAAACACCGCAGCTAAAACGCGCGCGATCAAGCGAATCAAAACCAAAGACACCAGCACCGGCAACGCCACTTTGAGCACAGGAACTCGCTGAATCTTCAACAACACGAGCTTCAAACCAAAAGTGAACACCAAGGCCAACGCAGGAAAAAGAACACCGTCAATCAAACGGCGGCCAAACAAAATAGAGCCCTGCGCTGTCGCGCTGCGCCCCAAAACCCAGCTGATCGCCCACGCCAAGCCTAGGCACACCGCCAAACCGGCTAATTCCAACGCAATCGCTGGGCTTTGCAAATCCAACAACAGTTCTTGTAAGTCGTTCATTTTTTAAATATCTGCCAACACGCGCAAATGCGCTTCCACACTTCGGCTGAGCGAGCTCAGGTCATAGCCACCCTCTAAGCAAGACACGATGCGACCTTGGGCATGGCGCACGGCAATGTCACGCAAGCGGTAAGTGATCCAGCTGTAGTCTTGCTCGGTCAAACCCATTTGACCCATGTCGTCTTCGCGGTGCGCATCAAAACCAGCACTGATGAAAATCAGCTGAGGTTTGAACTCTTCCAAACGTGGCACCCAATGGGTTTCGATCAGCTCCCGCACCTCCATCCCCTTGGTATAGGCTGGCACAGGAATATTCACCATGTTGGGCGCAGGATTTTCGGTGCCCGTGTGTGGATAGAACGGGTGCTGAAAAAAGCTCACCATCAACACACGGTCGTCACCACTCAAGATGTCTTCGGTACCGTTGCCGTGGTGCACATCAAAGTCCACCACCGCCACACGCTTGAGGCCATGGCGCTCTAAGGCGTACTTGGCCGCAATCGCGATGTTATTGAAAAAGCAAAAACCGCCCGCCTTGTTGCGCGTCGCGTGATGGCCAGGAGGCCGAATGGCGCAAAACGCGTTCGCCAATTCACCAGCGATCACAGCATCGGTGGCGGCGATGGCTGCGCCAGCGGAACATAGTGCGGCTTTCCACGTAAAACGATTGATCGACGTATCGGCGTCCATATGCCCATAGGCAGGGCCGCCGGCCGCCATGTCTTCGACCAGCTGATCTGACAACCCACGCAAAGACGCGATGTACATGCGGTCGTGGGCCAACTCAATGTCAGCCAAAGGCGCCTCGGGCGCCTCCATTGCGGTTAGACCTAGATCCACGCCACTGATGAGCAAGCGGTCTTGGATGGCGCTGAGCCGTTCTGGGCACTCGGGATGCCCCTCACCCATCTCGTGTTTCATGCACATGGGATGCGTGTAATAGCCTGTTTTACTCATCTCGTCTGCCTCGGTTCTTCTTCAAGTCAGCTTACCATGTAGACCTTGCTTTTTCCCTTGCCAACACTGCGTGAAACCACATACATCCCCGTTTTATATGGCTTTGCAGCCGAGTCTTGCGTTACGTCAAATCACCGTTGCATTGGTGCTAATGGCTGCATTTGCCAATGGGGCAGCGGCCAAGTCGCATTCGAAAGCTCACAAAACCGTTTTACACAAAGCCTCCACGCACGGCCCCGCTTACGGGAAAACCACACAAGCAATCGCTCTGGCCGATGAGCTGGCTCAACAACACGACTTACCCAAAGCATGGGTGCGCGAGCAAATCAGCCAGGCACAGTTTCTTAAAGGTGTCCCCAAAATGGTGTTGCCGCCCACCGTGCCCACGGCCAAAAACTGGCGCGCCTACCGCGAGCGCTTCATTGAAAGCCGCCGCATCGACGCCGGTACACAGTTTTGGCAAACCTACCAAAGCGCCCTCACCCGTG
Organism: Comamonadaceae bacterium; assembly: GCA_947373245.1. Lineage (GTDB taxonomy): Bacteria > Pseudomonadota > Gammaproteobacteria > Burkholderiales > Burkholderiaceae_C > Limnohabitans. The sequence goes on along the minus strand of CANBWY010000037.1, from coordinate 2,512 downwards.
CTGAACAAACCTATGGTGTGCCTGCCGAAATGATTGTGGGCATCATCGGTGTCGAAACGTTTTACGGCCAAAACATGGGCAACTACCGCGTGATTGATGCCTTGACCACGCTCACCCTCAACTTCCCCGCAGCACACCCACGCGCGGCTGAACGCCAAGCATTTTTCAAATCTGAACTTGGCCACTTCTTAGTACAAGCCAAACAACAAGGCGACACCCGCACCACCGGCAGCTTTGCAGGCGCCATGGGCTGGCCGCAGTTCATGCCCTCGAGCGCCGCTAAGTTTGCAGTGGACTTTGATGGCGATGGCCGCATCGACTTGCGCAACAGTCCTGTGGACGCGATTGGCTCGGTAGCCAATTACTTCAAAGCCTTTGGCTGGCAAACTGGCATGCCCACGCACTACGCGGTGGGCTTTGACGACACACGTTTGGACAAACCCACACTGCTCGCCCCAGACATCTTGCCGTCTTTCAGCGTGAGCAACTTCATCGCCAAAGGCGCGGTGTTGGACGAACAAGCCCAAAAGCACAACGGCTCACTGGCACTCGTTGAGTTATTCAATGGCGATGAACCACCCAGCTATGTGGCGGGCACCGACAACTTTTATGTGGTCACCCGCTACAACTGGAGTAGCTACTACGCGCTGGCGGTGATTGAATTAGGACAAGCAATTAAAGCAAATCGTGCTTTGGCCATTGAGGCAAAGAAATAGTGGCAACTTAAACACCCACTTTATTGCTTAAGTGGGGCTTAAATATCCATTGACGGCAATTGAATATGGCTCCAAATTTCTGGTGGGGCTGAGTGACGGCAGCCCTAGCCTGTTTAGCTTTACCAATTGTGTGTCAAGTGACCCTGCTCATCAGTTGTCGGTTAAACCGACAAGGTGTGGGCCCGACTGGCGCTTAAACGGGCTCATACGGCACTCAAATTACCCCTACAACGTTGGCTAAAAATATGCTGAAGTCGTCTCAGTAACGGAATATCAATGAGCAGCTTGTCGGGCTTTTTGCTGGGTGGGCACTGGGTAACCATTTTTGCTATGCCTGTCGTCACCATGAACCTCTGAATTTTTTTGCGCTATATCTGGGGCAAATACCCCGTCTTTCGGCGCTAAAGACGCATTTGTTGGCGTCGCAGGTAATGCGGTTGGGCGTGGCTGAACGCCCTGCTGCCTTGTGGCTAACTGCTGAGCCTGAGTGACCCTCTGTGGTGGTTGGGTCTTAACTTGCTGGGGGTTAGTTGGGGCCACTGGTTTTTTTGGTGGGGGTGGCTTTGGCCCCACGCTGGGTATGCTGATTTTTGGAGAGGCCCCCTTGCGACCCTTACGAGGCTTCAGCTTGGCCTTGGCTGCTTTTGCTTGGGCCTCCCTAGCCTGTTGCTGGCGTTGGGTTTCAATTGCTTGCCAGACGTTATCGTTAATCAGCTTCCATAAAGCCATCTGGTCTTCTGCATTGGCAAATTCATCAAGACGCATCGCGGTCTCCTTTTCTTTTATTTATCCGCGATGCTCTCGATGGTGAAAGTCCTTATTTCACAAACCCTTCACGGAGTTTGACGCTAGCTGATTCAAGCTGGATGTCTAACTCCCCTGCGTCTACGGCTTTCTTGATCAACTCCAACGTGGGGATCAAGTCATTGGGCGTGGCAATCTCAACAGCTGACTTGCCCTTGCTGATTTCGACCACGCGAGCCCCATAGCGGACATTGAGCGCAATCTTGCCGTTCTCAGCATTCCACCACCAAGCGCGAACTTTCTTGGGCACTTCAACCATGCGACGAATGCCGTCATCGTCACGGATGGTGCGCAGACGTGTGCCTGTGTAGTTAGTACCTGCCAAGTGCGCCTTGGCGAGCTGGATTTGCTCCGTAATCTTCTTGTTCAACTTGTTGCGACGCTGTACTGCGGGCGTAACGCTTTGTGACTTCTTGGTTGCGGAAAGTTTCAAAACTGCGAGTGTGGACATCATTTTTTCCTCTGTTGTTAATGACGCTCACAACTTTATTTTCAGAGTTTTGGTTTGAGCAACCGAGCGCCATTTGAAACCCGATGCTTTGGACGGACTTTGCCAAAAACCAATGAAATACAGCCAGATTTCATTTGGGTTTTCTTTGGTTTAGCTAAATAACTGTATGAATCAATTCAAAGACAGCCGCGATACAGAACAAGCAACGCAATGGCTAAAGCAAAACGGCATCACGCTCTCACAGATACACGAGGGCGCTGCTGAACTGTTTCAAGCGCAGAAACTTGCGACACGTACGCTCAAAGACTGCGGCAGTCTTCTTAAACAAAACCAAGCGCACACACTCAACAACTTTCTCAAACAGGCATCAAACAAAAAACTCAGGCTCAAGATGGTAATCGTCCCCTAGAACCAAAGGCGTGAGAAGTAGAATTTTTTCCAATGGAAGAGGTTCTATATGAAGAGATCAAAATTCAGCGACAGCCAAATCATGGACGCCGTCAAACGTGTTGAAGCTGGCATCGGTGTTCCAGATATTTGC
>CANBWY010000036.1 GCA_947373245.1 Comamonadaceae bacterium | reverse complement strand
GTAGCCCAAGATCATGGGGTTGACAAAGATGCTGTCGCCCAACACCTGCAGGGCCACGCGGTTGGCGTCAAAGAGCCCCAAACCTTCAGCACCCACGGCCTGCGCAATCTCCGCCACGCATTGGTCTGCTGGGTTTTGCCAGTCGGTGTTTTTGACAAACGCGGCGGTGGGCGTGCTGTAGGCATTCAGGGCCACATGGGTGCGCCCTGCGCGCATGCGCTGCAAGGTTTCTTTGCCCGCCGTGACAATGGGGTCGCAGCCCAAGATCAAGTCGGCCGACGCCAAGCTCACACGGGTGGTGCGGATCGCGTCTTGGTCATTGGCAATCAGCACATGGCTCCAAGTGGCGCCGCCTTTTTGCGCCAAGCCTGCCGCGTCTTGGGTGACGATGCCCTTGCCCTCGATGTGCGCCGCCATGCCCAGCAACTGACCGATGGTGATCACACCGGTGCCACCCACACCCGCCACCACCCCGCCCCAGGCCTGGTCGAGGGGCGGCAAGCTGGGCGCTGGCAGGTCGGGGGTGGGGTAGTCCAAAGCGGTCACGCCTTTGGCCTTCTTTTTCAACTGACCGCCTTCCACCGTCACAAAGCTGGGGCAAAAGCCTTTCAAGCAGCTGGTGTCTTTGTTGCAGGTGCTTTGGTTGATGCTGCGTTTGCGGCCCCATTCGGTCTCAAAGGGCTCCACGCTCAAGCAGTTGCTTTGCACGCCGCAGTCGCCGCAGCCCTCGCACACCAAGTCGTTGATCACCACGCGCACCGCCGGGTCCACCATGGTGCCGCGTTTGCGACGGCGGCGTTTTTCGGTGGCGCAGGTTTGGTCGTAGATGATGACGGTGCAACCTTTAATCTCGCGCATCTCGCGCTGAATACGGTCCAGCTCGTCGCGATGAAACACGGCCACGCCCTCGACCAAGCCCACGCCGTCGTATTTCTCAGGCTCGTCCGTCACCACAGTGATGCGCTGTGCGCCTTCGGCTTTCATGCTTTGCGCGATTTGCAGCACCGTGTGGCCCGAAGCCGCAAGGCTGCCTGCAACGCCAGCCCGCTCGCCCACGGGCTGACCGCCTGTCATGGCCACCGCATCGTTGTACAAAATTTTGTAGGTGATGTTGACGCCCGCTGCGATGCTTTGACGAATCGCCAAGATGCCGCTGTGAAAGTAAGTGCCATCGCCCAAGTTGGCGAAGATGTGCGTGTCATTCACAAACGGTTGCTGGCCCACCCACGGCACGCCCTCGCCGCCCATTTGTGTGAAACCGTGCGTGTTGCGGTCCATCCACAAGACCATGAAGTGGCAGCCAATGCCCGCCATCGCACGCGAGCCTTCGGGCACTTTCGTGGAGGTGTTGTGCGGGCAGCCCGAGCAAAACCACGGCTGGCGATCGGCCTTCAAGGTAACCGCTGCCATGGCCTGCTCTTTCGCGCTGATGATGGCCAGCTGCGCGTGGATGCGTGCAGTCGTGTCGGCATCCACGCCGAGCTTGAGCACGCGCTGGGCAATGGCTTTGGCGATGAGCGCGGGGTTCAGGTCGGCGTTGGCGCGCAACAAGGTGTTGGCGCTGGGGTTGGGCATGGACCATTCGCCACCTTCGCCCTCGATTTCATTGAACTTGCCCAGCACATTGGGGCGCACATCGGACCGCCAGTTGTACAGCTCTTCTTTGAGTTGGTACTCAATGACTTGGCGCTTTTCTTCAATCACCAAAATCTCTTGCAAGCCACTCGCAAACTCACGCGTGAGTTGCGCCTCCAGTGGCCAGACCACCGCCACTTTGTGCAAGCGAATGCCAAGGCGACGACACGTGGCATCGTCCAGCCCCAAGTCAAGCAAGGCTTGGCGTGTGTCGTTGAAGGCTTTGCCGCTGGCGATCAAACCGAGTCTGTCGTTCGGCCCTTCAATCACGTTGTGGTTCAAACGGTTGGCACGCACATAGGCCAGCGCGGCGTACCACTTGTAGTCAAACAAGCGGGCCTCTTGTTCGAGCGCCGTGTCAGGCCAGCGAATGTGCAGGCCGCCAGCAGGCATTTCGAATTCTGGAATGACGATGTTCACGCGGTGTGGGTCTATCACCGCGGTGGCGCTGGACTCCACAATTTCTTGAATCGTCTTCATGCCCGACCACACACCGCTGAAGCGACTCATCGCGATGGCGTGCAAACCCAAATCCAAAATTTCTTGCACGCTGCTCGGAAAAAACACCGGCGTGCCGCAGGCTTTGAAGATGTGGTCGCTTTGGTGTGCCGCGGTGGAGCTTTTGGCCACATGGTCGTCGCCCGCCACGGCCAACACACCACCCCACGCGGTGGTGCCCGCCATGTTGGCGTGCTTGAACACATCGGCGCAACGGTCCACGCCCGGGCCCTTGCCGTACCAAATGCCAAACACGCCGTCGAACTTGTTGCTACCCGCAGGTGCAAAACCGAGTTGCTGCGTGCCCCAGAGTGCGGTGGCGGCCAGCTCTTCATTCACGCCCGGTTGAAAGACAATATTTTGCGCTTGCAGATAAGGCTTGGCTTTCCACAAAGCTTGGTCATAAGTGCCCAAGGGAGAACCACGGTAACCGCTGATGAAGCCCGCCGTGTTTTTGCCTTGCAGGACATCGCGTTGGCGCTGAAGCATGGGCAGCTTGACTAAGGCTTGCACGCCGCTCATGAACGCGCGGCCCACATCGAGGCTGTATTTGTCGTCCAACGTCACGGTGTCAAGTGCGCGGCGAATGGACTCGGGCAAAGGGGCGTTCATGGCTGACTCCGTTCAATGACTTGCTTTGTCAAAGTTTAGGCCTAGATTTGCCCCAACACATGACACCTGCGGGTCATGGTCTTCCCTCACCTGTCAGTGCATCAAGGTCGACGCGCTGGCATGGGCAACGGATGGGCTGAGCGCCTCGACCTCGGTCAAGCCAACACCCCAGTTGGCGTTGGCTTGGAGCTTGTCCAGCAAAGCCAGCATGACTTGCAGCACGGTCGGGTTCATCTCCACGTGGACCGCCTTGCCCGTGTCTAAATCAAACTTGAGCGACACCCGCTCTCCCTCGTGGTTCAAATGCAAGCCGGTGACCAACAAAGGGCTGTCGCCCATCGGTTTTTCTTTGGCGGGTTGAAAGTCCTCTTCAAAATTCAACTGCTGGGTGACGGAGGCTTGTTGAAACGTCTGCATCACTTGGGCCACTTGCGGCGTGTGCATTTGTTCTAAGGCCTGCATCGTCACGTGCTGCGCCCCTTGGATCAGGCCTTTGAGGACAAAGCGCGTGAGCCAGAAACTGAACTCTTGGTCTTCGCTGGTGTTGAAGCGAAACAGCACACGGTCCTCTTTGCACACCCATTCGCCGTTGAATTGTTTGATACTCATGTCATCACCTTGGCCACAGCACCCATAAACGCAAACTCTGCTTCATGCGCCCCGCAAAGTCACCCGCCTCTGGCCCTGTGCCAGCGAAGTAATCCGCCCGCACGGCGCCGACGATGGCGCTGCCGGTGTCTTGCGCAAACACCAGGCGCTGCAAATTGGCATTCGTCCCGGCGCTGGCCAACCACACAGGGGTGCCATAAGGGATCGAGTCTTTGTCCACTGCGATGGAGCGCCCAGAGGTCAGCGGCACACCCTGCGCACCGCGCGGACCGAGGTCGGACTCGGCGGCACTGCGCAGCTCTTCGCGGAAAAACACATAACGCGGATTGCTCCACAACATGTCTTGCACCAAGCGCGGGTTGCTGGTCTGTGTGCTGGCGATCCAGGCTTTGATGCCAGGCCACGAGGCATCGCGAATCAAACCACGGTCCAACAACCAACGGCCCACGCTTTGGTAGGGCTGCTCGTTCGAGCCTGCGAAGGCCAAGCGCACGATGCGCACCGTGCCATCGGGGTTGGCCATGCGCAGGCGACCTGAGCCTTGAATGTGCAACACGAGGGCGTCTATGGGGTCGGACAACCAGGCCACCTCGTGGCCACGTAAGGCGTCGCGGGCTTGGCTGTTGGTCTCGATTTCTTGGCGGCTGAACCATGCACGGCCCGAACCCCGCAGCTGCGCCAAGCCCTCAGGCGGCGCATACAAAGGCACGTCAAAGCCAGGGCGCTGGGTCGCCGAGGCATCCAGCAAAGGCTCGTAGTAGCTGGTCAGCAAACCGTCTGTCGCACCATCGAGTGCCTCGACCCGGTAGGGCTGCAAGTGGCTCACCATCCAGACGCGGCGGTCCTCGTCATTGCCCAACATGAGTTGACGCACGTCTTTACACAGAGGGGCAAACAAGGGGCCCGGGCGCTCACAGTTTTGCACCCAAGCATTCCACGCGTCTTGCAATTCGTCGTTTTGCCAACCGGGGACCTCATTCCAAGACGCCGCCACCCATCGGCTGCGATAACTTTGCTGCGGGCTGGGCGTGCCGGGCATGCCCGCCAAGGTGCCGCTCGCGCGCGGCGCATCTGTGGGCATGCGCGTGTTCGAGTGAGCGCGTGCCACATCGTTCACCGGTGCACGCTGTGATGTGCCACACGCGACCAAGCTTCCTACAATCAACGCCCAAGTCATACGCCAGAGGATGTGTCTCATGTGGTTAATTTTGCTAGAAGCCTTGGGCGCGGGTTGCATCTTGGTCGTGATTGTGTGGTGGACCATGTTCTCAGGTCGCGCCGAGGCAGAGGCCGCGCACGCGGCGGCATTGCAAGAGGCCGCAGAAACTGACAAGGACGCGGCGTAACTCATTCACCACGCAGCAAGTTGGCCAGCTCGACGGCAGACTTCACGTTCATTTTGTCGAACACACGGGCCCGGTGCACTTCCACCGTGCGCACGCTGATGTCGAGTTGATCGGCAATCAGTTTGTTGGGCAAGCCCTCGACCACCAAGTGCATCACGTCGCGCTCGCGTTCGGTCAAGTCGGCCAAGTTGTGTTGCAGGTTTTGTTTGGTGCGCAAGGTTTGCTGTGTGTGCGCTGAACGCACCAAGGCCTGCTCGATGCGGTCCACCAAGGCGTTGTCTGAAAACGGTTTTTCGCAAAAATCAAACGCGCCACGTTTCACCGAGTCCACGGCGGTCGGGACATCGGCGTGACCGGTCAAGAAGATCACGGGCAACACATCGAGCAATTGTTTTTCGATGAGTTGCTCAAACAGGGCCAAACCACTCATGCCCGGCATACGCACATCCAGCAGCAAGCAACCCGGCTGGCTCGGTAGCCAAGCACGGGGCGAGGCATTGATCAATTCAGCGAACGCGTCGGCGCTCTCGAACGACTGGCTGGGCAGTCGGCGCGACCGTAACAGCCACGCCAGCGCTTCGCGTACGCCCGTGTCGTCGTCAACGATATAAACCAACGCGTCTTCTGTGGGTTGCATGTGTGCCTCGTATCAAGATTGTGGCAGGGTGAAGCTAAACACCGTGCCGCATGGCGTGTTGGGTTTGTGGCTGAGAAAGCCACCGTGTTGCTCAACCACCGTGCGACACAAACTCAGGCCCAAGCCCATGCCTTCTGCTTTGGTGGTGAAAAAGGGGGTGAACAACTTCTCGGACACGCCCTCAGCAATGCCTTGGCCCACATCGGCCACGGTGAACTCCAGCCAACGGCTGGTGGCACTCGACGCCGCGGGTCGCACGCCAAGGGTGAGCACTTTGTGCAGGGTGTCATCGGCCATGGCCTGCATGCCGTTGCGGGCGAGGTTGAGCAACACCTGCTCCACCATCGTGCGGTCGCAAAACACCGCGGGCAAATCCGCGGGGCATTGCACCACCACGCGCACGCCGAGTTTGCGGGCTTGCAAAATGACCAAGGGCATCACATCGTCTAGCAGGGCGCGCGGCTTGACCGTCTCACGCGCTTGGTCGCGTCGACGCACAAAGTCGTGTACGCTTTTGATGACTTTGCCGGCACGCTGGGCTTGTTGGGCGATGCGCTGAATCGCAAGGCTCAAGGTCTCGGCCAATTGCGGGTCTTTTCGGGCCGCCTCTTGCAGCAAATTGATGCTGCCACTGGCGTAGCTGGAAATGGCGGCCAAGGGTTGGTTAAGTTCATGGCTCAACAGTGAGGCCATCTCGCCCACCGTGGCCAAGCGCGCCGTGGCTTGCAAACGCTCTTGGCTGGCACGCGACAACTCCTCCACGCGACGCTGTTCGCTGATGTCGAGTACCGCGCCCATCCAGCCCGTTTGTTCACCCACCGCGTTGATGAGCGGGGCCTCAAAAATCATCACCGCAAAACGTTCACCGTTCTTGCGCATGAAGACCGATTCCACCCCCTCGCGCGGTGGCGCGTTACCCGCCAATCGCCACGCTTGGCGTTGGCCGTATTCGTCCACCATCTCGGGCGGCCAGTAGGGCGCCGGAATGCCACAGCCGACCAACTCTTTGGAGGCAAACCCCACCATCTCGCAAAACGCAGGGTTGACATAGGTGATACGGCCCTGGCTGTCACGCGCACGCAAGCCGGTGACCAGCGAGTCTTCCATCGCTTTGCGAAACGCCAGGGCGTTAGCCAAGTCCAACTCCACGCGTTGGCGGCGCCGCATGTCGCGCGCCAGCATGATGAGCACCGTCACCAAAGCAATCGCCATGGCGGTGACCAATGCCGTCAACACGTTGGGAAACACATTGGGCGCGCCGCGCCAGCTGTCCATGCGCAAGACCATGGTGTGGCCTGGTAAATCGAGCAACTGTTTGGCAATGAACACGTGGGAGCCGCGTCGCGCCCCGCCGTGCATGGCAAGTCGCGTGCCATCGGCCTCGGTGAATGACACCTCTTGGCTGCGCGTGAGTTGTGTTGCCACCATGTTGACCAACATTTCGCGCAAGGCATACGAAGCCACGGTGTAGCCCGTGATCTGACCTTCGGTGATGACGGGCAAACACACATCCATGATTTCTAAACCAAGGCCATCGTGTTGCGGCACGTAGGTGCTGGCCCCATAACCGGGGCCACTTTGGCGGCGCGCCACACCGCAGGCTTGCACCACTTCGGGCTGGTCAATGGCGCGACCGAAGTGGTTGAACACCGGCGCACTGAACGGCGTATCGCTGCTTTTGATCACTTGCAAATTGGGATCACGCAACTCCAAGCGCAACCACTCGCGGTGTTCGCGCAACAGGGCTTGGGCATCTTGCGCCCAAGACACGCTGCTGTGATCGGCATATTGCAGCGCTTGCAAGCTCTGCGCGTTGCGGGTGAGGGCGGTTCGAATATCGTTGACCGCCTCTGCGGCGTCGCGCTCAAGACGGCTTTGGACTTGACTCACCTCATAACGCCCCGCCAACCACACCAAGGTGCTGAGCATGGACAGCACCAACACCACCAAAAGCGCCCACAACACCCAACGACGGCCGTGCGGAAAAACGGAAATTTGCATCAGTCGACCTTGGTGACGCGTGGGTCAGCCCACGTCCCGTCCACATGGAACTCGGAGGTGTTGGCACGGATCAACGGCTTACTCAACACCAGTTGCGCCAAATAGCTGGTCAAGCCAACCAAGGGGTTGATGGTGGCCATATAGAGTGAGGCCGTGCCGGCGTTGATTTCAGGCACCACCACCACCTTCAGGTCTTGGGTTTCGTGCACCAAGTCCGCGCTGCCGTCGATCAAAGCGCCCGCCACCACGCCCTTCATTTGCAAGTTGTTGGTCGAGGCCACGCCATGCTCAATGTGCACATCGCCGCGCACGAAGTCAAACGCAAATCCATCGCTGAAGAGGTCGCTGAAATCCAAGGTCAACCGACGCGGCAACGCCTGCAAATTCAACACGCCCAACAAGCGCGCCGCACCCGGTTCCGTTTTTAAGAACTGACCTTTTTCGATGGCCAAATTCAACTGACCCGACATGCTGGCGTAGTCCAAGGTGATGGGCGAACCCTGCCATGACACTTGGCCTTCCAAGCGTCCTTCACCTTGGCGAATCGCACCGGGCGTTCCCAAGCGCTCAAGCAGCAGACCGCTGTCATGAATCGCCAAGGCAAAGTTGAGTTGCGTGCGGCGCAGACGCGGGCCATCGACCATCCAATTGCCATGGGCTGTCAAAGTGGCTTCGGGCAAGGTGATGTTGAGTTTGTTCAAACGCCATTCACGAGAGGCGTTGGCCCCTACGCGGTTGACGGCATCTATCTCTAGGCGTCCGAGTTTTTTGCCACGCAAGGTCAAGTCAGCCACCACGATGTCCAGCGTGGGGATACTGCTGGGCTGCTCGGTCAACATACGCTCCACGTCGGGCACCAAACTGGGCGGGATGTTCAGATGCGCCAAGCGCACCAACAACTGAGCAGGCACATTGCCATTGGACGGTCGCACTTCGGCGGAACCGTTGAGTTCGTCGGCACTGATGTTCAGTCGCCACAAGTCGCCACTGCGCGTACCGCCCACCACCACCTTGTGAATCACGCGGTCCGCCACTTTGAGTTGCTCAGCTTGCACGGCGGCAAATGTGGGCAAGTAGTCTTGCCCGCCATCGTGGCTGGCTTCGCTGCCGATGGGGGAGCCGGCCTTGCGCTTGAGCGGTGAGCTGCCGGTGAACTGCGTGAGGGCTGTGTTCCAGGCATCCAAATCGACCATGGGCATTTGCAAATTCAAACTCACCGCGCCGTCACGCAGGGGAAGGGCGTCGATCACCGACTGCCCCACTGCAATGCCGCCGCGCAGCACGCGGGGCTGCGGTCCGCTGATGTCGCGCACATAGGTGAGCGACACCACGCGGTCTAAGGTGACGCTGATTTGATCTTGCAACACGCGCGGGTTGGGTTGCAGCGATTCACGCGTGAGCTTGGACTCGATGCGCAGCGGCAGCGAAGCGGCCGCCGATTTATCCAAAGGTGCGGGCAGTGCCAACGCCATACCTTTGAGGTCACTGGTGATCAAAAGCTCGGCTTGACCGCGATGTAGCCCGAGGGTGGCGCTGTAGGTCGACTTGCCTGTGGCGTTTTGCGCGAGACGTGACACCATCCCCAACTCATGCGCTTGACGCAAGCCGTCGGCGCTGAGGTCGCCACTGATTTTGAGTTGCAGCGGCGATTGACCTGCATTGGCCACCCACGACAAGCCGCCCTCCAGCGTGGCTTGACCGCCCAACAATTGCGCTTGCAGGCCTTTGAGCTGAAGGCCTGTTTCGCTGAATTGCAGTGTGCCGCGCGTGCGGTTGAGCACGGGTAGGCCGGGCATGATCTGCAAAGCGTTGTCGGCAAACGCCACACTGCCTTGCACTTTGCTGGTTTGCAGTTTGTTCAGAGGCAGGGTCAGGGCCAGTTTGTAGTTGGCGTCGCCAACGGCTTGGCTTTTACTCAGCACCGCGCCCGTCAAGTCATTGAGGGCCGACTTCGCCACCATGTCCAACACCTGCGCCATGGGGCCGCTGGCCTCGCCTGTGACGCTGATCACCGACTCTGCCAAATTGGGAATGTGCGCGGTGACCTTTTGCCATGTCACGGCGGGGGCGCCCGCCATTTGGGTTTGCCCTTTGAAATGCAGGGCGCTGCGGTCAAACACCAACTCGCCATTCACCTCAGTCAGCGCGGGCCACGCAGGGGCAGGCGTCGCCTTGGGCTTGAGTGGCATGGGCGGAACATAGGCGTATTTACCGCCCGCCACTTGGGCCGAAATGCGGAATTCGCCAAGCTTGGGATCCTTGAATGGCATATCGGCCAGATGGCCACGCAAGCGCACCGTCACATGGCTGGCTTGTCCGGCCAACACCGCATCACGCACATAAGCACGCACAGAGGCGGGCAAGGTGTTGGGCAAATAACGGTGCACTTGCGCCACCTTGGCACGGCTCACCGTGGCCGTCAAATCCAGCACGCCGGGCAGACGTGCATCGGCCTCGCCGGTTTTCCAATTGCCGTTGAACTCACCGGCCACATCGTCGTTGGCCACGCGGCCTTGAGTGAATTGCACGGCCACCTCATCGCCCTTGCGCTGCCATGCGATTTGGGCCGACGCCTCTTCCAAGGCAATCAAGGGCTCGTCCAAACCCAAGGGCAAGGTCAGACTGCCTTTGCGGATGTCCACACGTGCTTTGCCGCCTTTTTGGGTCAGCTCAAAATCCAACTGCGCCGCTTGCAGGCCAGGCATGTTTGCCAGCGGGCTGTCGGCCTGCGTGTCACGTCGCACCGAGAGTTGACGCACTTGGCCATGGGCGGTGTAGAACAGGGCGGCATCGTCGCTCTTTTGCCAAGTCGCTTTGAGCTGGTTGACTTGGCCTTGGGGCTGGACGCGTGACAACAGGGCGCGCAAGGAGCCAGACAACGGCAGACGCTGGCTGATTTGCGTCAGCGCCTCTAAATCTAAGCGGTCGGCGTCCAAGGTGCCCGATGCCAAGGCATCGCCCCGCCAGCTGACGCGCAAAACACCACCGGGCCAGTGCTCGCCTTCTTGGGTATCAAACACCAAGTCTTGGCTGCTGACTTCGACTTCACCGTCAGACCACTGTGCGCCAACGCGGCCCGTCACATGGCGCAAACGCAGCGGCAACAAGTCGGCGCCCAAGCCTGCGTCCACGGCGTCCAAGGCCACGTCGGCGGTGACGCCCACGGGTTGGCCTTTTTTCACATCGGCCCACAAGCGCACCGCGCCACGCCCCTCTTGCAAAGACAAGCCTTTGTCCATCGCCACCCATGAACGCAAGCTGGCCAAGTTGACGTAGGGCAAATCAGCAAACGCTTCGCCGGACCATTGCGTCATGTCGCCCGCCCGTTGACCGGGCAGTTGAAAAAATTTGCCGCGCAGCGACACGCGCTGCCCCAAGGCTTCAGGCGGCGTGGCATCGACGCGCAACGCATGTCTGAACCACTGGTTGCGTATGGACATATCCACGCCCGTGAGCGTCAACACCGGGGCATCGGTTGGCGCAGGGCTGGGGCGACTGTCGTCACGCCAATGCACCACGCCTTGGCGCACCACAAACTCGGGCTGGGAGAAAAACCAATCCGCACCGCGACCGTCGCCCGCTGCGCCTGTGTCGATGCCCGCAACCCACACATGGCCTTGGGCATCGCGACGAATTTCTAACTCGGGCTGCTCGATGTCGAGTTGCTCTAACTGACCCCACAGCAGCGAACGCGGTGACAACGCCGCCAAGACGCGCGGCAAATGCAGGGTCTCACGCCCATCACGGTCGAACACGCGAATATCGGCCACGTCAAACCACGGCACCCACCAGCCCCCTTGTGCACGGAGGCTGCCAATTTCCACACGCATGCCGGTGGCGCGTGAGGCTTGCTGTTGCAAGGCCTCACGGTAATCACCAATTCGCGGCACAATAAAAACGTGCAAGGCGCTCCACGCCAACAGACTGGCTAGGCTGACCAACAGCACTGTGCCCAACACCCAGTCGAACGCACGACGCCAGCCGGACTTGATTTTCAAATCAGCAGGCGCGTTTTCGGATGTGGGATTTACAGAGTCAGACAAATGTTTCATGGTGCTAGCAACGTGACCGGAATTATCCCCTCCTCCATGCAGGATCTGAGTACTTATTCGCGCTTTGTGCAACGCTTGCGCCGCCGGTATGCCAATGCCATGCACTTGTTGCCCGCGGGCCCGCCTGTGATGGCCAGCATGCAAGCCTGTTTCGCTGCGCTGCGCCAAAGCCACGGCTGTGGCGACGCGCTACGCATGCTGCGTCAATGGGTGATCGAGCGCTTGGTGGTCCTCGATTGCGAACAACACGCCGACCTTGCCGTGGTGACCTGTGCCATGACTGAGCTGGGTGAGTTCGCCCTCGACACCGCCTTGCATGAAGCCCAAACCCAACTCGATGCCCGCTACGGCGTGCCCACCCAGCCCAACGGCGAGCGCGCGGTGCTGTGGATCGTTGGCATGGGCAAGTTCGGCGCGCGCGAGCTGAATGTGTCCAGCGACATCGACTTGATTTATGTGTACGACGAAGACGGTGAAACCACAGGTTTGGCCGACGGCCGTGGGCGCATCAGCAACCACGACTACTTTGCCAAGGCCGTCAAACTGATTTACGCCTTGATTGGCGAGACCACCGAACACGGCTTTGTGTTTCGCATGGACTTGGCGCTGCGCCCCAACGGCAACTCGGGCCCCAGCGTGGTGTCGCGCCAAGCCCTCGAAGACTATTTTTTACTGCAAGGCCGCGAGTGGGAGCGCTTTGCTTGGCTCAAAAGCCGTGTGGTGGCCCCCTTGAGCGCACAGGCCCATGCCCTTGCCTTGCGCGACACCGTTTTGCCTTTTGTGTTTCGCCGCTATTTGGACTACAGCGTGTTCGAAGCGCTGCGCGACTTGCACCAACAAATCCGCAAACACTCGGTCACGCGCAGCGCGGGCAGACCCGAACGGGCCAACGATGTGAAGCTGTCGCGCGGTGGCATCCGGGAACTCGAATTCACGGTGCAACTGCTGCAAGTGGTGCGCGGCGGTCAATTCCCTGAGCTACGCACCCGCGCCACCTTGCAAGCCCTGCAACGCTTGAGCCAAGCCAACCTCATGCCAGCCGCCACCGCCGACGCGCTGGCCAAGGCCTATGTGTTTTTGCGTCAAGTCGAGCACCGCATTCAATATTTGGATGACCAACAAACCCACGTCCTGCCCACCCACGACGAGGACTTGAATTGGATTTCCTTGACCTTGGGATTCGGCGATGTGTGCGATTTTTTAACCCAACTCGACAGCCACCGCGAACGGGTGGCCCATGAGTTTGACCAATTGCTAGGCCTGGGTGAACCCGCACAAACGCCACGCAACGGGAGCTGCAAAAGTTGCACACCGCATGCGCCAAACGACCCGGTGGATTTGCCGTCTTTGCTGCCCGAGTTGAATCCTCGCCTGCGCGAGCGCGTGGCGCATTGGCACGAGCAACCGCGCATGCTGGCCCTGCGCGATGAAAGCCGACAGCGCTTGCTCACGCTGTTGCAACGCACCAATGCATGGATTCAACAGGGTCACGTCAGCGAGGAAGCCGCTGTGCGCTGGAGCGATTGGATAGAACCGCTGCTACGCCGGGAAAGCTATTTGGCCTTGTTGGTGGAGCGCCCACGCGTGCACGAGCAACTTTTGCGCTTGTTGGGGCTTGCACGTTGGCCCGCCAAATATTTGCTGCAACACCCGGGCGTGATTGACGAACTCGCGGGCGAGGCTTTGCTAGCCGAGCGGTTTGTGCCGGCTGAGTTTGAACAAGAACTGGAACGCCGCTTGGCGTCGTTGCAATCCACCGGCCAAGCCGACGAAGAAACGCTGCTCAACTTGCTGCGCCGCGCCCACCACGCAGAGGTGTTCAGAACCTTGGCACGTGACGTGGAGGGCCGCATCACCGTCGAACAAGTGGCGGATGATTTGAGCGCTTTGGCCGATTCGGTGTTGACCATCACCAGCCGCTGGGTCTGGCAAAACTTCAAGCATCGCCACCGCGACACCCCCCAATTTGCCATCCTTGCCTACGGCAAATTGGGCGGCAAAGAACTGGGCTACGGCAGCGACTTGGACATCGTGTTTATTTATGAAGATCCTCACGAACGCGCGGGTGAAATCTACGCCGCCTATGTGCGCAAGCTCATCAACTGGTTGACCATCAAAACCGGCGAGGGCGATTTGTACGAAATCGACACCGCCTTGCGCCCCAATGGCAACTCAGGTCTGTTGGTGTCCACCTTCGATGCGTATTCAGATTACCAATGCCAGCGCGGCGACAACACCGCGTGGACGTGGGAACACCAAGCCATGACGCGCGCGCGTTTTTGCTTAGGCGTGCCTGCCTTGAAAGAACGCTTCGATGCGGTGCGTGCCCACGTCATCAACGCCCGCCGTGACCTCGCTGCGCTCAGACAGGAAATTGTCGCGATGCGCGAGAAGCTGCGTGCCGCCCACACGGTCAAGCCCGATTTGTTTGATGTCAAACACAGCGCAGGCGGCATGGTGGATGTGGAGTTTGCCGTGCAGTACTTGGTACTGGCCCACTCGCAGCAACACCCCGCGTTGCTGGACAACGTGGGCAACATCGCTTTGCTGCTGAGCGCCGAAAAAGCAGGGGTGTTGCCTGCGGGGGTGGGCGCGGCAGCGGGCAGCGCGTACCGCGAGTTACGGCGTGTGCAGCACCGTGCGCGCTTAGACGAGCTACCCACACAAGTGCCAAGGGCTGAATTGGAAAAAGAATGCACGGCCATCAAGGCCCTGTGGCACGCGGTGTTTGCTTGACTCAGCCTTGGCGAATCTTTTTCACCAACGCGGTCGTGGAGTAACCATCGACAAACGGAATGGCTTGTGCGCGACCACCATAAGACAGCACCACCTGCGTCTCGGCGAGTTGGCTCATGTCGTAGTCGCCCCCCTTGACCAGTACGTCGGGGCGCAACTCGGTGATCAGCGCCAGCGGCGTGTCTTCGTCAAACCAAGTCACCAAGCTCACGGACTCGAGGGCGGCCATCAAGGCGGCGCGGTCGAGCTCGTTGTTCAAGGGGCGGTCTGGTCCTTTGCCCAAGCGGCGCGCAGAAGCATCGCTGTTCAAGGCCACCACCAAACTGCCCCCCAAGCTGCGTGCCTGGGCCAAATAAGAGGCGTGGCCTCGGTGCAGCACATCAAACACGCCGTTGGTGAACACCACGGGCCCCTGCGCACGCAAATGTGCCACGCGTTGCACCGCATCTTGGCGCGATGCCAGTTTGGAAAGAAAAGCAGGGGGGAGCAAGGTGGCGTCAGTCATGGTGGCTCAATTCTAGGCGTCCGCCAATCGGTCACCGCCTCGCCAATCGACTTCAAATCGTGCAGCACCAACACGCGACCGATGGTGCGACGCCGCAAGGCCAGCGATTGGCCCCCCACCCACACCTGAATCGAGAAGGGCATGCGCAAATTCAACTCCTTGAGCCCATCCACGACATGGTTAGGGTTCATGTTGAGACTGAAGCTCAAGGCCACCACATCGGCCTGATGCGCAGCCGCGGCTTGCGCAATTTCATGCACCGGCGTTTGTGTCCCCAATGACACGCAACGGCAGCCATGCAGGCTCAACAAACATTCGGCCATCAGTAAGCCCAAGCCGTGCGCCTCCTGCGGGAACGTGGTGAGCAGCACGCAAGGTGACAGGGGATGCGTTGCTTTGGGAATCGCCAGAATGGCTTGGCGCATCAAACTGGACACGCACTCGGTGTACATGTGTTCTTCGTGCACAGCCAACTCACCCTGCGCCCATGCCTCTCCCACCCAGGTGGTCAAAGGTGCCACCACATCCATCACGAAACTTTGCAAGCCGTCTTGCGTCAATTGGTTCAAGAGTTCACGGCGTAAGCCTTCCAAGTCCTGCGTTTGCAGCAGGGCCATGTAAGCACCCAAATCATCGTGCCCTTGCCCTTGCCCCTGCGTCGAACGCTGCGCGGCGTGCACCGAGGCGCCCCCTCGGCTCAAGTGCTGCAAAGCCTCGACGGATTGCGACACGATGCGGCCCGGGCGATGGCCTTGGTCCATCAAGCGTTTGATGACTCGCAGTTTCTCAAGCTGCGCGGTGGGGTAGAGACGTTCACCGTTGAGGTCACGGCTAGGGACAGGAAAGCGATAACGACGCTCCCAAACGCGCAGGGTATCTTTGCCAATGCCAGTGTCGCGCTCGACAGCAGCAATCGTGTGCATCACCTGTGAAGGGGCGTCATGTCGCTTCATAAATTTCAATCACCATCCGTGCGTATGGAGAATAGGCTCTGTCTAAGACATATTTGCCATAGTACGTCATGATGTCTCCCAATTAAAGAGGTTTTACATGCATCGTTTTGTTTTCATTCTGGCTTGGCTGAGCCTAGGGCTCACCGCCGCCCACAGCGCCACCGATGCGCCCAGCGCTGCGGCCATTCAATGCCCGCGCATCTTGCAGCACACGGTGTTGCGACTGCAAGACGAAAAACCTCAAGCACTATGCCAATACGCGGGGCAGGTGGTGGTGGTGGTCAACACCGCTAGCTTTTGCGGCTTCACCCCGCAATACAAAGGCCTAGAAGCGCTCTACGCCAAATACAAAGACCAAGGGCTGGTGGTACTGGGCTTCCCGAGCAACGACTTCTCGCAAGAGCCGGACAGCAACAGCAAGATCGCTGACTTTTGCGAAAACACCTTTGGCGTGAAGTTCCCTATGTTTGTCAAAACCACGGTGCGTGGTGCAGACGCCATCCCGCTGTTCAAGCAGCTGAGCGAGCAAACCGGCACCGCGCCGAAGTGGAACTTTTACAAATACGTGATCAGCCGAGATGGCCAACACATCAAGAGCTTCAGCAGCATGACCGGCCCGCAAGACAAAAGCTTTGTGCAAGAAATTGAAAAGCAACTGAGTGCCAAAGGCACCGCCCCATGACACCACGCATCGCCATCGTCGGCTCGGGTATCTCAGGCCTGTCTGCCGCGCACCATTTGCAAGGCCAAGCCGACGTCACGCTGTTTGAAGCGGGAGACTATTTCGGCGGTCACACCCACACGGTGGACGTCACACTGCCCACCGCCACGGGCGTGCAAACGCATGGCGTAGACACGGGCTTTTTGGTTTACAACGAACGCACGTATCCGGGCTTGATTGCTTTGTTTGACGCGTTGCAAGTAGCGACCGTCAAATCAGACATGTCGTTCTCGGTGCAAGTGCCGGGCCGCCAAGGCCGTCGCGCGCTGGAGTGGAACGGTGCCAACCTCAACACCGTGTTTGCGCAACGCAGCAACTTGTTCAAGCCCAGCTTCTTGCGCATGTTGCGCGATGTGGTGCGCTTCAACACCTTGGCCACCGCGCTGGCCGAGCGCAACCAAGACCACGAACTCGCGCAACCTTTGCACGAATTTTTGCAAGCACACGGCTTTGGCAACAGCTTTCGCGACTGGTATTTGTTGCCCATGCTGGGCTGCATTTGGAGCTGCCCGACCGACCAAATGCTGCAGTTTCCCGTAGCCACCATGATTCGCTTTTGCCACAACCATGGCTTGATTCAAGTGAGCAACCGCCCCCAGTGGTACACCGTGGCAGGTGGTGCGCGCCACTACGTCGAGAAAATTTTGGCGGGCATTGCAGACACGCGTTTGAACACCCCCGTGCTGCGCATCGAACGCCACGCCGCTGGCGTGACCGTGCACACCCACACCGGCGCAGAGCCCTTCGACCACGTGATTTTGGCCACCCACGCCGACCAATCGCTGGCCATGCTGGCCGCACCAACCCCGCAAGAACAAGCCACGCTGGGCGCCATTCGCTACCACCCCAACCGCGCCGTACTGCACACCGACACGTCGGTGATGCCCAAGAAAAAACTCGCATGGGCCGCATGGAACTACGAACGCGCCGCGCACGACAACACCGAATCCACCCGCGTGTGTTTGCACTACTGGCTCAACTTGCTGCAGCCGCTGCCGTTCACGCAAGACGTGATCGTGTCACTCAACCCCGTACATGAAATTGACCCCACTCAAGTGCTGGGCGAATACGACTACGCCCACCCCGTGTTTGACTTGCCCGCCATTCAGGCGCAAGCGCACATGCCCCAACTGCAAGGCCAACAACGCACGTGGTTTGCCGGTGCGTGGATGGGCTATGGCTTTCATGAAGATGGATTCAAAGCAGGACGTGCGGCCGCACTTGGTTTGCTGGCGACTTAAGTGCATGATTTCGCCATGAAGCACACACCCATGCCCATACCGCTGGCGATGCCACCGGCATCCGCACAAGCCATGATTGGTTTTGGTCAAGTGCGTCACACCCGCTTGCGGCCCACGCCCCACGCCTTTGCGTATGGCACTTTCTTTTTGATGTTGCCCCTGCGCAGCTTGGCACAACGCGCCATGCCTGAGGCCTTGGCCATCAACCGGGCTGGCGCGATCAGCTTTCACGATGTCGACCACGGCGATGGGCGCAGCGCCCAAGCAGGCGGCGCACTGGCATGGCTCGATGAACTGCTGCACAGCGAAGGCATCACCGACGCCACAGGCGAGGTGTGGCTGCACTGCTACCCGCGCGTGCTGGGCTACACCTTCAAGCCCGTCAGCTTTTGGTATTGCCACGCCGCAGACCACACGCTGCGCGCCATCGTGGTGGAGGTGAACAACACCTTTGGCGAACGCCACTGCTATTTGCTAGACCGCCCGCACTACGGCGTAGAGCAACGCGCCAGCAAAGTGTTTCATGTGTCACCGTTTTGCGAGGTCCAGGGCGACTACCGTTTTCGTTTCATGCGCACCGCAAACCGCACTGTGGCGCGCATCGACCACGACGATGCGCAAGGTCCTTTGATAGAAACCAGCGTGAATGGTGTGCTCGAACCCATCACCCCCGCTGCGTTGCGTCGCGCCCTGTGGGGCTATCCGCTGATGACCTTGATGGTGATGGCGCGCATCCATTGGCAGGCGCTGAAACTCTGGCTCAAACGTGTGCCATTTTTCAGCAAGCCCACGCCACCCCAAGATTTTTTGACCCGTTGATTTTCCATACGAGCCCAGCCATGAACACCTCGACCAGCACCTCGACCACCACTGACAGCGCGACACAGCCCATGCCCACGGCCGCACGCCGCGTGGTCGCTCTGTTTCAACGCTTGCGCCACGGCACGCTGCACGTGCAATGGCCAGATGGCCGTGTGGAGCAATTTGGCGCAGCCCCGACAACCGGCCACGCACTGAACGCCACGCTGCACCTGCACAACTGGTCACCCTTGACGCAAGCGCTGAAATCGGGCGACATTGGCTTTGCAGAAAGCTTCATCGCAGGCGACTGGACCACCAACAACTTGGCTGATTTGCTGCAACTCTTGGTGGCCAACCGCCGGGACATGGAAGAGGTGATTTACGGGCATTGGTTGGGCCGCTTGTTTTACCGCGTGCGTCACTTGCTCCACCGCAACACGCGCCGCAACAGCAAGAAAAACATCCACGCCCACTACGACTTGGGCAACGCGTTTTACGAGCTGTGGCTAGACCCCACCATGAATTATTCGTCGGCTTGGTTTGAGCAAGACCGAAGCCAACCCATGGCCGATGCGCAAACCGCCAAAGTGCGCCGCGCCCTGCGCATGGTGGACGCCAAAGCCGGCGACCGCATCTTAGAAATTGGCTGCGGCTGGGGCGCCTTGGCCGAGCTGGGCGGCACCGAGTTTGGCGCGCACATGAGCGGCGTGACTTTGAGCCACGAGCAACTCGCCTTTGCCCACCAACGCATGCAAAAACTGGGCTTAGAAAGCACCAGCAACCTGCGCCTACAAGACTACCGCGACATTGACGACGGCCCTTACGACGCGATTTGCTCCATCGAAATGCTGGAAGCGGTGGGCCAAGAATATTGGCCCACCTATTTCGACAGCGTGGCACGTTTGCTCAAATCGGGCGGCAAAGCCTGCGTTCAAACCATCGTCATCGACGATGCCTTGTTCGAGCGCTACGTGAAGAGCACCGACTTCATTCAACAATACATCTTCCCCGGTGGTTGCCTGCCATGCCCACGCGAGTTCCGCGCGCAAGCCGCGCGCGCTGGTTTGAAAGTGGTGGACGAACTGGCGTTTGGTTTGGACTACGCCGAAACCTTGCGCCGCTGGCGCCACCAATTCATGGCTGACAAAGCGCAGGTGTTGCAGCTGGGCTTTGACGAACGCTTCATGCGCATTTGGGAGTTTTACCTCGCGTATTGCGAGGCCGCGTTTGAACAAAAAAACATTGACGTGGTGCAGTACACACTGCTCAAACCATGAATACGCGTCGCGCCACACTTTTACAAGGCTTGTCTGCAAGCTTGGGGCTGTTTGCCAGCCACCGTGTGTGCGCCCAAAGTGACGACATGCGCGCGCCACCACCGCCGCAGTTGCGCGGCTGGCTGAACACCCCGCGCTTGGTGGGACAGCACCGACTGACCTACTGGGGATTTGAGGTCTACGACGCCAGTTTGTGGGCCGATGCCGCGTTCACCCCCGAGGCGTGGGCCAAGCAAGTTTTGGTTTTGGACCTGCGCTATTTGCGTGCGTTCAAAGGCCGTGACATCGCGCAACGCGCCATCGACGAGATCGCTGGGCAACACGCCCTGAGCACCGCACAAGCCCAACAGTGGTTGGCGGCGTTACAAGCCTTAATCCCAGATGTGCGAACGGGTGAACGCCTGACAGGTATCTATTTACCCAACAAAGGCCTACAGTTGCGCCACCAAGACCGCGACGTCGGTGATCTGCGCGACACAGAATTGGCCGAACGGTTTTTTGGCATTTGGCTGGCGCCGCAAACATCACAGCGTGAGCTGCGCCAACAGCTTTTGCGCGGCGCCCAAGCCTGATGACTTGAGGAATGATGTCATGATGATCCGACGACAGCTTTTGAACCACAGCCCACATGACCAAATGGGGCATCCATTTGGGTGACGTCACCCTATCCTTTACCCGCAGAGCTTGACATGCCATTTCTCAAACCCATGAACCCACCCATCACCGACTGGCATGGCCGCAGCGTGTGGTTGATTGGTGCATCCAGTGGCATTGGCTTGGCAACCGCCCAAGCGCTGCATGGCGCAGGCGCGCGCGTGGTGGTGTCCGCGCGCAAGGCCGAGTTGCTCCAGCAGTTCGTGGATACCCATCCCGGTGCACAAGCTGTGGTGATGGACGTGGCCGATACCGCAGCGATTGCACAAGCCGCCCAATATGTGCAAACCCAGCAAGGCCTCGACGTGGTGGTGTATTGCGCCGGCTATTACCAAGCCATGCGGGCCAGCGACTACGCACTGAGCGAAATGTTGCGCCACCAAGACGTGAACTACGCCGGTGTCTTGCGCGTGCTTGATGCGGTGTTGCCGGTCTTGCTCGCACAAGGCCGTGGCCACATCAGCTTGATCGCCAGTGTGGCGGGGTTTCGAGGTTTACCGCAGAGCTTGGCGTATGGCCCCACCAAGGCCGCACTCATCAATTTGGCAGAGGCCTTGTATTACGACGTGTCGCCCCACAGCGTGGGCGTGAGTCTGGTGATGCCGGGCTTTGTGGCCACACCGCTGACCGCGCACAACACCTTTCCCATGCCGGCCCTCATCAGCCCCGACCAAGCAGCGCAAGAAATGCTGCGCGGGTGGCGCAAGGGCGAATTTCAAATCCACTTCCCCAAGCGTTTCACCCGCCTGTTGCAGTTGCTGCGGGTGCTGCCTTACCGGTGGTACTTTGCCATTTTGCGTCGCTCAACCGGCATGTAAAAGACAGGCCATGTCCTCACACTTGCCAACCCCCAACCCTGACTCACCCGAAGCCGCCCTGCAACGTGTGGTGCATTTCTTTGAACACCTGCAAGCCAACGATGTGGGACGCATTGCCGACATCTACGCCTCAGACGCCCACTTCAAAGACCCCTTCAACGCGGTGCAAGGCGTGGCCGAGATTGCGCGCATCTTCGCCCACATGTTTGAAACGCTGGAGGCACCTCGCTTTGTCATCACGCACCAAGTGCAACAAGGTGCGCAATGTTTTGTGACTTGGGATTTTTTCTTTGCCATGCGCCCCTTTGGTGCCGGCCAAACCCAAACCATTCGCGGTGCCAGCCACTTGGTGTTGCGCGAAGACGCGGGCGTGTGGCGCGTCGCCCTGCATCGCGACTACTGGGATGCCGCCGAAGAGCTGTATGAAAAGTTGCCCTTGGTGGGCAGCTTGATGCGCTGGCTCAAAAAACGCGCGAACGCTTAAGTAAGCTGTCGCCTAAGAAAAAAGCCCTTCAGTGAAGGGCTTTTTTTATCAAGCTGGCATGGTGTCCTTGAAGCTTTGGCGCTGTGCCAAGCGTTCGTACAAAGCGCCCAAGTTGGGGTGTTGGCCGCGCCAATCAATGAGGGGGAAACGAAAATCCAAATACCCCAAAGCGCTGCCCACAGCGATGTCGGCCAAACTCAGATGGATGCCGATGCAGTTGCTACGCTCGGCCAAGGCACGGTCCATGGCGGCCAAGCTGTCGTCGATTTTTTTCATTTGACGGTCAATCCACGCTTGGCTGCGTTCGCCATCTTTGCGGCCAGGCCAAGTCGCTTCAAGGCGCGCCAAGATGGCCGCATCTAACAAGCCGTCGGCCAAGGCCTCCCACGTCTTGGCTTCGGCACGTTCGCGCCCGCTGCTAGGAATGAGCTTGCCCACAGGCGACAACGTGTCCACGTATTCAACGATGACGCGCGAGTCAAACAGGGCTTCACCACCTTCCATGATGAGACAGGGCACTTTGCCCAAAGGGTTTGTCGCGGCGATGGTGGTGTCGGCGGCCCAGACATCTTCGGGCACAAACAGATAGTCCAACTTCTTTTCGGCCATGACGATGCGCACTTTGCGCACATAGGGGCTGGTAATCGCACCAATCAGTTTCATACGGTCTTCATAAATTTATTGAAGCCGCATTTTACTTAGCTTGGCGTATACATGCGCCAAACAGCGAACACCTAAAATCACCGCATGAGCAACATCCACCCAAACACCCAAAATATCTCTCAAGTCACAGCCCTGTCGCCCCTCGATGGCCGCTATGCCAGCAAAGTCGCCGCCTTACGCCCCTTGATGAGCGAGCAAGGCTATATGCATCGCCGTGTGCAAGTGGAAATTGCGTGGTTCATCGCCTTGAGCGATGCCGGTTTTGCCGAGTTCAAACCTTTGAGCGCTGCGTCACGCGCGTATTTGATCGGTTTGGTCACCCACTTCAACACCGAAGACGCCTTGGCCATCAAGGACGAAGAAAAAGTAACGAACCACGACGTGAAGGCCGTGGAGTACTGGATCAAAAAGAAATTCAAAGGCCACGCCGAACTCGAAGCCGCGGCCGAATTTGTGCACTTTGCCTGCACCAGCGAAGACATCAACAACACCAGCCATGCGCTGCAATTACAAGCCGGTCGCGATGAAGTGATCTTGCCAGGCCTCGACGGCTTGATTGCCAAGCTGCGCGAGATGGCCCACGCCTACGCCGATGTGCCCATGCTCAGCCGCACCCACGGCCAAACGGCCAGCCCCACCACCGTGGGCAAAGAAGTGGCCAACGTGGTGATGCGTCTGCGCCAAGTGCGCGAACGCATTGCAGGCGTGGCCATCATGGCCAAGATGAACGGCGCCGTGGGCAACTACAACGCCCATTTGAGCGCCTGGCCTGACTTTGACTGGGAAGCCTTCAGCCGCCAAGTCGTCGAAACACCCGCGCCTTTGGGCTTGGGTCTGACCTTCCAGCCCTACAGCATTCAAATCGAACACCACGACTACATGGCCGAAATGTTTGACGCTGTGGCACGCGCCAACACCATCCTGATTGACTGGTCGCGCGATGTGTGGGGCTATGTGTCGTTGGGTTACTTCAAGCAGCGCCTGAAAGCTGGCGAAATTGGCTCGTCCACCATGCCGCACAAAGTCAACCCGATTGACTTTGAAAACGCCGAAGGCAATTTGGGCTTGGCCAATGCCGTGCTCAAACACCTGAGCGAAAAGCTGCCCATCAGCCGCTGGCAACGTGACTTGACCGACTCCACCGTGTTGCGCAACATGGGTGTGGCCTTGGGTTACACCGCGTTGGCCTACCAATCGCTCAGCGTGGGTTTGAACAAACTCGAACTCAACCGCGAAGCGTTGGATGCCGATCTCGACGCCGCCTGGGAAGTGTTGGCAGAACCCATCCAAACCGTGATGCGCCGCTACGGTGTGCAAGGCGCGTACGAACAGCTCAAAGAAGTGACGCGTGGCAAGACCGTCACGGCGGAAGCCTTGCATGGCTTGATTCGCTCGCTGAACATCCCCGCCGCCGACATCGAACGCTTGCTGGCTATGACGCCAGGCAGTTACGTGGGCAAAGCCGCCGAACTGGCGCGCCGCGTTTAAAGCATGGCCATCAAATCCACCATCTTCAAAGCCAACGTCCAAATCGCAGACATTGACCACGGCTACTACGCCGACCACGCGCTGACCTTGGCGCGCCACCCCAGCGAGACCGACGAACGCATGATGGTTCGGTTGGTGGCGCTGTCGCTGCAAGCGCATTTGCTGCAAGACGTGTGCAACGGTGACGGCGTGTTGGCGTTTGGTGCGGGCCTGTCGGACCCCAACGAACCCGATGTGATGCTCACCGACTTCACGGGCCGCAAACGCCTGTGGATTGAAGTCGGCCAACCAGAAGAAAAGCCCTTGCTCAAAGCCTGTAGCAAGGCCGACCAAGTGATGCTTTATGTGTTCTCCAGCTCAGGCGATGTCTGGTGGAAGAACATGCAAAACAAACTCATCAAACCCACCTCGCTGCAGGTATGGCGCATTCCTAGCGCCGCCTCGCAAGATCTGGCCAAGTTGGCCGAACGCAGCATGCAGTTGCAAGCGACGGTTCAAGAAGGCGTGGTGATGATGAGCAACGGCAAGACCACTGTTGACATCGAGTGCGAGCGCTGGAAGTAAGGCTTACTCAGCCAAGGCACGCTCAGCGTATTTGTTGAAGCGCCAAGAGGTGCCAATCATGGTGATGCGTCGCCAAGTGTTGCGCTTCTCGGCAGGCGTCATCTCTGGCCAGAACTGCACCTCTTCAAAGGTGCGGCCGCATCCCTTGCACTCTTCGTCTCCTTGGCTGGTGGAGCAAATGGCAATGCAAGGCGCATCGGGCGTGCTACGGTACCAAGTCAACCAGGCGTCATAGGCTTGCTTTGGAAAACCCTTTTCATCAGCCACCTCTTCGCGGTAGTACACCATCAAGGCATAGACCTCGGCCAGCGCACGAATTTCGGGTGCCAGGGTGACGCCATCGGGCGAAGGCTTTTTTGCGCGCCAATAGTTGATGGCCGCCTCTAGGTCGGTGATGTGAATGC
>CANBWY010000035.1 GCA_947373245.1 Comamonadaceae bacterium | reverse complement strand
TCACCCATTTCGCGAAAGATGGCGACATCGGTTGTTTCGTGACGGAAAGCCTCCAAAACGCGAGGGGCTAAACGCGCTTGGCAATAGGCAGCGGCCGCATCTTTGACTTGGCGTTCGTCGTCACTCAGTTGCAGGTCGAGCAAAAAAGGGTCAGACCAAGAAAATCGATGGCTAGAACTCATGATGGATTCTTTCAAAAGTAATTGAATTTTTATCCATCTTAAATTTGAATTCTCCATCTTTCAAACGAAAGTTCTTCACTCAGTTATGATTTTTTGTATTATCTAAATCATCTGAGACACCCACACCCTATGCGACGTAAGCTTCCATCCATTCAATCTTTGATCTGCTTTGAAGTAGCCGCTCGACACGCCAGCTTCACAAACGCCGCACAGGAACTAGCCTTAACACAGGGAGCCGTCTCACGGCAAGTAACCACGCTAGAAGACATGCTTGGGGTTCCACTGTTTCGACGCGGACAACATGGTATGCAACTTACCCCCGCTGGCCAAGACTATGCACGACAAGTACGCAATAGGCTGAATGGATTAGAGCGTGACACGCTCGAAATCATGGGTGGAAAAAGCCCCAACGAATACCTCACACTTGCCGCAGTTCCTACGTTTGCCTCGCGATGGCTGATTCCTCAGTTGCCTTCTTTCGCCCAAAGCTTTCCTCAAGCCCAAATTGACATAGAAACCTGCACCAGGCCATTCATGTTCAGCGATTCAGGCTTGGATGCTGCGCTCTACGCAGGAACCCCCGAACAAGTTGCGCAATGGGCGGGCACCAAAGCAACGAAATTGTTTGATGAACAAGTCATCCCTGTTTGCAGCCCTGCGCTATTGAAAAAAAACCGGCCACTAAGCCCTCAACAGCTGAGCCAAATGCCTTTATTACAACAATCAACCCGACCTGATGCTTGGCGGCAATGGTTTGACGCACAAGGTGTAGATGCACCACGTGCGTTGACCGGCCCTAGGTATGAGCTTTTCTCAATGCAGGTGGCGGCCGCTCGAGCCGGTTTAGGCGTATCACTCGTACCGACCTTATTAATTTCGACGGAACTAAGCAGCGGTGATCTTGTGGTCGCCTGCAAACGCCAGCTAACGGGATTGCGCGCTTATTACTTTGTTGAGCCGCAAGTAGATCAGCCTCGCAAAATATTAAGACATTTCAAAGATTGGCTTCTTGAACAAACATTACGCTAATTGTTTTCTTTATTGAAAATAATGACCCATTTACACCAACAAAGACCACATGACACATCCACATCAATTTAAGTGTTTACCCCATCAAATGTTCTATTGACAGGTCAATAGAACTGATACAACATTAGCAACTATGAGTACTGTCATGCCATTGCCAAAATACCACCAGGTTTACTTGGTGCTACGTGAGCAATTGCACGAAGGTAAATTCTCCGAGGGCGTACCCAGCGAATTAGCTTTGATGCAACAGTTCTCCGTGGCCCGCGTGACAGTCCGTCGTGCCTTAGCTCAATTGGCACAGGAGGGGTTGATTAGCCGTGAGCCTGGGCGTGGGACTCGCTCTTTGGTGCAGGATCGTGTTCAAAAAGTTGACGCCACAACCAATAAATCACAACAGGCGCGACTCACAGGTTTACTGGAAAACCTAGTCAGCATGGGCTTACGCACAACCGTCAAGGTTTTGTCTGTGCAAAGACTCCCTGCCCCTCACGACGTGGCAATGACCTTGCACCTGCCAGATGGGGAATTAGTCCAAAAGGCACAGCGTGTGCGATACACGAAAGAGGGACCACTCTCGCACATCACCACTTGGGTACCCGAGCGCATTGCACATGGTTTTGGCCGCAAAGAACTGTCGCAAAAACCCATCCTCATGCTGCTCGAAGAGTCGGGTGTCAAGGTGGGACGGGCCCAACAAAACATTTCTGCCAAGTTGGCCGATGCCAACATGGCTCAACACCTAGACATTGCCGTTGGTTCAGCGTTGCTAGCCGTTAGTCGCTTAATTTATGACACGGATGACAAGCCGATCCAATGGCTGCATGGTTTGTACCGCCCAGACCGTTACGAATACCAAATGCAGCTATCCCGCGTTGGCAGCATCGATGCCAAGGTATGGGTAAGCAAAGAGTTATCCGCCAACTTTCATTGATTTTTTCAAAGGAGCATTCCATGTCTTCACGTCGTCAGTTTATGGGGCAATCGGCCGCCGCAGCTTCAGCTTTGGCATTTCCATTGGTGGGCGGTGCACAACCAAAGACTGTGAAGGTGGGCGTACTGCACCCCGTCACAGGTGCACTTGCTTATTCAGGGCAGCAATGCCGTGAAGGCGTAATGATGGCCATTGATGATGTCAACATGATGGGCGGCATCAAGTCGTTGGGCGGCGCCAAGATCGAAGCCCTGTTGGGCGACGCCCAATCCACCCCACAAGCGGGTGCCGCCGAAGTTGAAAAAATGAATGAGGCGGGCGTGAGCGCGATCGTCGGGGCTTTTGCCTCAGCCATTTGCTTGGCCACGACCCAAGCCGCTGCCAAGTACAACCTGCCCCATGTGGTTGACGTCGGTGTGGCCGATCAAATCGTTGAGCGTGGTTTGAAAAACACCTTCCGCTTTGGCCCAGGCTACAAGAAGTGCGCTGAAGTGGCGGTAGCGAATTTACATGTGCTCAACACCACGGCAGGCAAGCCTGCACGCACGGTGATGATCATTCACGAAGAGTCCTTGTTTGGCACAGGGACTGCCAACTTGTTAGCACGCGAGCTACCCGGTTATGGCTACGAAGTCAAAGAAATCGTCAAACACGCCAACCCTACACGCGACTTCAACAACATCGTATTGCGCATGAAGCAGGTCAACCCCGACATCGTGATTCCCGCCAACTACTACAACGAGTATGCCCTGCTTGTGCGCACCATGCAGCAGCAAAAGGTAACACCTAAAGCGATTTATTCGGTTTTGGGTGGCGCAGCATCTAGCTATAAGTTTGTCAAAGAATTTCCGGATGCAGCCAACGGCATCATCGATTGCAACCACTGGTTCAACCCGCGTGATAAACGTTCTCTGGAACTCAAGAAGCGCGTCGAAGCCAAAGGCCTATTTTTCAGCTACGAGGTGTTCATGGCCTACACGGCGATGCGTTTGTTGGCCGATGCCATTGATCGTGCGAAGTCAACCGATCGTGCCGCCATCATCGATGCCCTGAACAAGAGCACTTTCTCCGATCACATCATGCCTTACGGCACGACCCAGTTTGTCAACGGACAAAACATGGGCGCTCAGCCTCTGATGACGCAAGTGGTCAAAGGAGATATCAAGGTGATCATCCCGCGTGACTACCGTGAAGTTGAACCGATATTTCCCTTGAAAGCCTAAGCCTCATCACCGCGCCACGCCATGTTTGATCTGTCTATTTTGTTTGCATCGGTGCTCAACGGCATCACCACGGGTGCTGTCTACGCGTTGATCGCGTTGGGACTGACACTTATTTATGGCGTGCTACACATCATCAACTTCGCCCATGGGGCGTCGTTGATGGTGGCTTTGTATGGGGTCTATTTTTTAAAAGAACAACTCGGCATTGATCCCTATTGGGCTTTGCCCATCATGGTGCCCGCTATGTTTGCCTTAGGTTATGTGTTGCAGCGTGGCGTCATCAACCGGGCCAGCCACGGCAAGGACGAAAACATCCTGCTGGTCACCCTAGGCTTGTCGATCATTTTGGAAAATTTGGCTTTGCTGTTTTTCAAATCTGACACCCGAAATATTGAAACTGCCTACACCCTGACCACCGTCAACATTGGACCAGCCATGATTTCGCTGCCCAAGCTGGTATCTTTTGCTGGTGCGTTGGTCGTGTCGGCTGTATTGTTGGCTGTGATGCGCTACACCGATTTGGGTCGCGCGATACGCGCCGTAGCCAAAGAAAAACACGGCGCCCGTTTGATGGGCATCGATGTGGACCACGTGTACGCCATGTGCTTTGGCATTGGTTTGGCCTGTTTGGGCGCTGCGGCTTGTTTCTTGTTACCTGCGTATTACGTCAATCCGCTGGTGGGCAGCGGTTTTGTATTGGTGGCCTTCACCATCGTGGTATTGGGTGGCATGGGTAGTTTTGTGGGCGCTTTGGTTGGTGGTTTGTTGATTGGCGTCGTCGAGTCCATTGGTGGTTTGTACTTGGGCGAGTCGCTTGGACAGGTCGGTATTTTTGTCATCTTCATCGCGGTGCTGCTGTTTCGCCCTCAGGGTTTATTTGGAGCACGTGCATGAAAGATGTCCGTGCCATTGCTCTGTTTGTGTTGCTGGTAGGCAGCATTCCCTTCCTCACCGATTCAGGTGTGATACTCAACTTTGTCATGATGGCCCTATACGCCTGCTTGCTCGCGCAAGCTTGGAATGTTCTGGGTGGCTTTGGTGGTCAGTTCTCGTTTGGCCATGCGCTGTTTTTTGGTACAGGGGCTTATGTGCAAGTCATGGCCCAGGTGCATGTCGGCTGGAACCCTTGGCTCACGCTTGCGCTGTCCATGGGGGCGAGCGCTGCTATTGGCTTATTTGTTGGGGCCGTGTCGTTTCGCTATGGTCTTAAAGGGTCTTACTTTGCACTGGTCACGCTGGCTTTTGCGGAGGTGTTTCGTATCGGTGCTCTGTCTGTGCCGTTTACCGGCGCAGGTGTTGGCTTAATGCTGCCTTTGCGTGAATCTGTAGGCAATATGCAGTTTGCGTCACGTGCTGGTTATGTCTGGCTGATATTGGGATTAGTCACATTGGCCTTGTGCGTCACTGCATGGTTGCGCCACTCACGTTTTGGCGCCTACTTGCAAGCAGTACGCGATAACGAAGACGCCGCACGTGCCATTGGCGTCAACCCCTTCTTGGTCAAGCTCTGGGCCACCGTGTTGTCGGGTGCGTTGATGGGCGCAGGCGGTGCGTTTTATGTACAGGTGTTTCAATACATCGATCCTAGTTTGGCCTTTGGACCACACACATCAATTGAAGCCTTAGTCGGCGCCATCGTCGGCGGCATGGGAACGCTGTGGGGGCCGGTGGTGGGAGCGCTGGCATTGCATGTGTTGGCAGATGTCACGCGCAATTTGTTCGGCCAGTTGCCAGGCATCAACATGGTCGTCTATGGCTGTGTGCTGGTGTTGATCGTCATGTTCTTGCCACGCGGTGTAGGAGGCATCGGGCAGCATTGGTTCAAGCGGGCGCGCGCCGACAGGGCTGATAAAAAGGAGACGACATGAGTCTGTTAAAAGTCAGCCATGTCTCACGGTCATTCGGGGGCTTACGCGCTGTGCAAGATGTCAGCCTCAACGTACCTGCCGGCAGTTTGACGGCCCTCATCGGGCCCAATGGCGCAGGCAAAACCACGCTGTTTGCTCTGATGTCTGGCTTCTTGGTACCCGATACTGGGCGTGTCACCTTTGATGGGGTGGACATCACCGGTCGCGCCCCGCACCTAAACGCGGCATTGGGGCTCACACGGACGTTCCAGATCGTGCAGCCTTTTGCCTCCCAAACTGTGCGCGAAAACATTGCCGTCGGCGCACACCTTCAACACGCCCAACGCAGCGATGCGTTGTACGCAGCAGAAGCTGTGGCCGAGCGTGTGGGCTTGTACGCCCAACTTGACAAACCTGCAGGCGATTTGACGGTCGCTGGGCGCAAGCGCTTGGAGTTAGCCCGTGCTTTGGCCACCCAACCCAAACTCTTGTTACTTGATGAGGTCTTGGCAGGACTAAATCCCCAAGAAATTCAAGACATGTTGCCCGTGGTGCGTGGCTTGGTAGCAAGCGGTGTGACAGTGCTGATGATTGAGCACGTCATGCAAGCCGTCATGAACTTGGCAGAGCATGTATGGGTATTAGCGCAAGGTCAACTCATTGCCCAAGGTACCCCCAGCGAGGTGACACAAAACCCGCAGGTGATTGAAGCCTACCTAGGTCACGGCACTGCAGCGCGTTTGCACAAAACAAAGCAGGAGGCCCTATGAGCGATTTGCTCAAGATTGAAGGCTTGCATGCAGGTTACGGCGCTGTTGAGGTGTTGCGTGGCGTAGATCTGCACATCGCCCAAGGTGAACTGGTGGCCTTGCTCGGCAGCAATGGCGCGGGCAAAACGACGCTCAACACAGTGGTGTCTGGCTTGCTGCCCACATGGGCTGGACGGGTGATGTTTGACGGAGAAGACCTCACGGGCGCTCACTACCGACGCGTGGTGCAAGCGGGCTTGATTCAGGTGCCCGAAGGTCGCAAGGTCTTTCCAAATCTCAGCGTGTTGGAAAATCTAGAGTTGGGCGCCTTCACCCGTGCGCGGGAACGCCGGGCAGAGAATTTGGTCCGTGTGTTTGACACCTTTCCCCGCCTGCGCGAACGCCAGTCGCAACTCGCTGGCACCATGAGTGGTGGCGAACAACAAATGTTGGCCATTGGCCGTGGTCTCATGGCAGAGCCCAAGCTCTTGATTCTGGACGAGCCTTCACTGGGTTTGTCCCCTCTGTTGGTGGAGGAAATGTTTACCCTCATCGCGCAACTGCGTGCCAGTGGATTGGCGGTGTTACTGGTAGAACAAAACGTCGGCCAGTCGCTGGAGATTGCCGACCGCGCTTACGTGATGGAAAACGGCATCATCCGTTTCTCCGGTACGTCGACTGAACTGTTGGCCAGTGACACCCTGCGCCAAGCCTACTTAGGCGTTTGAGATCACGCATGCAACGTCCTCACCTTTTGTGTTTGTCATTTCTCCTAGCGCTCCTCGCTTGGGGCTCATCTGGGGCACAAAGCCTAAATGCCACAGCACCGGTTCGTATCTTGGTGGGCGCCCCTGCCGGGGGTAGCACTGACACCATGGCCCGTGCTGTAGCTCATGCCATGGGGCAACAACTGGGTCGAACCATCGTGGTGGAAAATCGCCCTGGTGCGGGGGGTAATTTGGCTGCAGAAGCCGTGGCACGCGCCGCGCCGGATGGCCAGACCTTGCTAATGAGCTTTACCAGTCATGCCATCAATGCTTCGCTGTATCCGCATTTGCCGTTTGACCCCGTGAAAGACTTCACCCCCTTGACCATGGTGTCTACCTCGCCTTCGGTATTGGTGGCCCATCCGTCGTTGCCAGCCAACAATGTGGCTGAGTTAGTAGCCTTGGCAAAAGCTAAACCTGGGCAACTCAACTTCGCTATTGGTGCTTTGGGATCATCGCTGCATTTGGCAGGTGAAGCGTTCAAACTCAAAGCGGGTGTCTACATTGTGAACATTCCTTATCGGGGCACCGCCCCTGCGGTGCAAGACCTGCTGGCAGGCCAAGTGGAATTGATGTTTGCTGCCGTGGGCAACGTGCAACAGCATGTACGCGCAGGCAAATTGAAGGCTTTGGGTGTCACCAGTTTGCATCGCTTGCCTGCCCTGCCCGATGTGCCTGCCATGGCCGACACTTTGCCTGGCTTTGAGTCAAGTGCTTGGTTTGGCTTATTCGGTCCAGCCAAATTACCGCCTGAAATTTTGCGCGCTTGGAGCGACGCTGCACGTGCTGCGGTGCAAAGTCCAGACGTGCGTCGTCGCATTGAAGCCGAAGGTGCTACTGCCGTAGGTAACAGCCCACAAGAGTTTGCCCGTTTTGTGGTGGCCGACATTGCGCGCTGGCGAGAGGTGGTGAAGTTTTCTGGAGCCAAACCCGAATGACCAGCGTTATTGCACCTACGACCGCGCCACAAACGCTGGCGCAAAAGCTCATTGCCCGTGCGGCGGGTCGCCCCCAAGTCGCAGTGGGCGAAGTGGTGACCTGCCAAGTCGATTTGGCCATGTTTCACGATTCTTCTGGTCCGCGCCGTTTGAAGCCCATGCTCGATGACCTAGGCGCCAAGATTTGGGACCCCACCAAAGTGGTATTGGTGATGGACCATTACGTGCCTGCGCAAGACGCTGATGCGAAACGCATTGTGCAAATCACACGTGATACCGCACGTGAGTGGCGCTTGCCAAATGTGATTGACTCCGAAGGCATTTGCCATGTGGTGCTGCCTGAACGGGGACATTTGCACCCTGGCATGTTCTGCGTGGGCGGAGATTCGCATTCGCCAACCGGTGGCGCTTTTGGCACTTACATGTTTGGCATCGGTGCCACCGAGATGCTCGGCGTAGTGGTAACGGGTGAAATTTGGGTGCAGGTGCCACGCACCTTACGCATGCAGTGGCACGGTCGATTGGTCCAAGGCGTGTGCGCCAAAGACATGATGCTGCACATGATTGCTCGCTTCGGCATGAACGGTGAGCAATACCAAGCCGTGGAGTTTGCGGGTGAGGCTGTGATGGCGTTGAGCATGCAAGAGCGCATGACTCTCTCCAACATGAGTGCCGAAATGGGTGCCCAAGCAGGCCTGATTGCGGCAGATGAGACGACCTGCGCCTACCTGCGCAGCGTAGGCGTGAGCGAAGATACCTTGCACGATGCGCTCAGCTGGCACACCGATACTGAGGCGGGCTGTGAAAACTTTCAATTTGATGCAACCAGCCTCAGTCCTCAAGTGGCTGCACCGCACAGCCCAGCCAATACGCGAGCAGTAGGCGACTATGCCGATGTGGCACTGGATGTGGCCTACATCGGTGCCTGTACAGGTGCCAAGCTTGAAGACTTGCGTGCTGCAGCCCAGGTACTGCGCGGCCACCATGTTGCTCAAGGTGTGCGTCTACTGGTGGCCCCGGCCAGTGCCCGCGATCAAGCACAGGCCGAGCATGAAGGGGTGATGCAGGTGCTACGCGATGCGGGCGCTCAAGTGCTGCCTAACAGCTGCGGCGCATGCGCTGGGTACGGCGCCACCTTTGAAGATGGCGCAAGAGTGATCTCCAGCACCGCACGTAATTTCAAAGGACGCATGGGCCCTGCCAGTGTGCAGGTGTACCTCGCCTCACCTTGGACTGTGGCAGCCTCGGCTTTGCGAGGTCGTATCAGCGATGTGCGGGAGTTGCTATGACAACAACATCACGTGTGTGGAAACTCGGTGCCGATGTGGACACCGATGCCTTGGCCCCTGGTGGTTACATGAAAAACGGCATCGATGTGATTGCCCAGCACTGCCTAGAAGCATTGCGACCCGACTTTGCGACGTCGGTGCAACCGGGCGATGTGCTGGTGGCGGGACATAACTTTGGCATTGGATCTTCGCGTGAACAAGCGGCTGGTGCACTGGTGCACCTAGGCGTACGTGCGGTGATTGCGCCGTCATTCAGTGGTCTATTTTTTCGCAATGCGTTCAACCTGGGGCTCCTGTTGCTCACCTGCCCTGAGGCTGAACAGTTGCACGAGGGCGATAGGGTCGCACTCGTGCCCGCGGGCGTGCAACGTGCCAACGACACCGTATTGCCTTGCAAGCCAATTCCTGATTTTTTAATGGACATGGTCCATGCCGGAGGTTTGATGAATGTTTTAAAACAACGCAACCAAGGAGAACGCCATGAGTGAAAAAACCGCCTCTGCCGTCCTCGACCCCGTCACGCTGGCCGTACTCAAGGGACGTCTGGAGCAAATCGCAGATGAAATGGACGCCACGCTGTATCGCAGTGCGTTCAACCCCATCATTGCCGAGGCACATGACGCCTGCCACGGTTTGTACGATGCCCAAAGCGGTGACACCTTGGTGCAAGGTAAATCTGGCTTGCCTGTGTTTGTAGGGGCCATGGCGTTTGCCGTGCGTGCAGCGGCACGTATAGCTCAAGAACGCGGCGGCATGGTCGAGGGCGATACTTGGTTGTTCAACGACCCGTATGAAGGCGGCACCCATGCCAACGACTTCAAGTTGGTACGCCCTTTCTTTCGCAACGGCCAGCTGTTTTGTTACTTAGCTTCTGCAGCGCATTGGCATGACGTGGGGGGGGCTGTGCCCGGCAACTACAACCCTGCGGCAACCGAATGCTGGCAAGAAGCGGTGCAAATCCCCCCTGTGCGTATCGTGCGTCAAGGCCAGTTGGATGGCGATGTGTTAGCCATCTTGCGCGCCAACACCCGTTTACCCGACAGCCTATGGGGTGACCTGAATGGTCAACTCTCCGCCTTGGAATTGGGTGTGAAGCGCCTGGATGGTTTGCTCGATGAATACGGCGACAACGTCGTTTTGCAAGCGATGGGCGAGTTGCGCAAACGGGCCTTGGTGTTGATGCGAGCGCACATTCAGAACTTGCCCGATGGGTGCTACAGCTTTGAAGATGTGCTCGACAACGACGGTGTGAAAGACGAATTGCTAACAATTGCCTTGGACATGACCGTTCAAGGCGACCGCATGACGCTGGATTTTTCTCGCACCTCGCCGCAGTGCGCGGGACCTGTGAATATTTCGCGTGCCACTGCCGTGGCCGCTTGCTATGTGGCCCTCAAACACGTATTCCCCGATGTACCGGCCAATGCAGGCGTGCTGGATGCCGTGGACTTTGTATTACCCGAGGGCTTAGTGATCACGGCTGAACGTCCACGACCTGTGGGGGGCTATACCGAAACTATTTTGCGCATGATCGATGTGATTTTTAGTGCAACGGCGTTGGCCGATCCCAACCGCGCCGTGGCCCATGCTTACGGCACCATCAATGCACTGTCCATTGCAGGGCATCGCACCGATGCCGCACGCAAAGGTCAACGCTGGGTGATGTTCAGTTTCTTCGGGGGCGGGCATGGTGGTCACAGTGGTGGCGACGGCTTGAGCCACAGCAACGCACCGATTTCGACAGCAACCATTCCACCTCTCGAAATCTTAGAAGCTGCTTACCCTGTGCGGTTCACCGAATGGTCGTTACGCCCCAACTCGGGAGGCGACGGCACACATCGAGGTGGCTTGGGTGCCGTGTATGAAATTGAATTGCTTGAAGAAAGTGCGGAAGCTTTCATCTTTGGCGAACGTGGCAAAGCGCCTCCCAAAGGCATTGCGGGAGGTAGAGACGCATTGCCCAATGTCTTCTCGTACCAGCATGAAGGCCAATGGTGTAGGCCCCCGATGGTGTCCAAAATGCTTGGCATTCACCTCAAAAAAGGTGAACGTGTGCGTTTGGAAACGCCAGGCGGCGGCGGTTGGGGGGCGACAGCGGACCGCGACGCGGCAGCGCGTGAACACGATGTGGCACTGGGCTACGTCAGCGAATCGATCACCTCTTCTTCAAAGGTCAACCCATGAATACGCAACACCCTGTGACACCACATCTGGTCGTTGGTGTGGATGTGGGCGGTACGTTCACCGACTTGTTTGTGCTGGACGAGCGTGATGGCTCGGCTCGCATTGTCAAAGTGCCTTCAACCCGTGGCGAAGAGGCCCGTGGGTTCATGAATGGCGTGATACGCGTGAGCGAAGGCAATGTGCCTGACACCACCTCTGGCGCTGCGACAAGCCAAGGGGTGGCGGCCACGCTGGCCACCATCGTGCATGGCACCACTGTGGGTACCAACGCTTTGTTGGAGCGCAAGGTGGCACGCACCGGCATCATCACCACACGCGGTTTTAGAGATGTGTTGGAAATGCGCCGCCGTGACCGGCCCCAAACTTGGGGGCTGCGAGGCAGCTTCACCCCCGTGGTGCCGCGAGACCTGCGGCTCGAAGTCGACGAGCGCGTGCTGGCGGATGGCAGTTTGCACACCAAAGTCGATTTGACTCAGGTCCGAGCCCAAACCCAAGCCTTGTTGGAGGCAGGTTGCGAAGCCGTTTGCGTGTTTTTCATCAACGCCTATGCCAACCCAGTCAATGAACAACAGGCCGTCGCTGCTGTACGTGCGATGTGGCCCAACCCCTATGTGACTTCCGCCAGCGAAGTGTTACCTGAAATTCGAGAGTTCGAGCGTTGTTCCACCGCCACCTTGAATGCGGCCTTGCAACCTGTGGTGGGGAGCTACTTAGCCAAACTGGAAGACGACTTACGCACCCAAGGTTTTAGCGGTGAGCTGTTGATTGTGCAAAGCAATGGCGGCGTGATGTCGCGCGAAACCGCATGCGATGTACCTGTGCGCACAGCGCTTTCGGGTCCAGCCGCAGGCGTGATTGCCTGCGCTGCGGTAGCGCGTGCTTCGGGTTACCCCAATGTGATCACTGGTGATATGGGTGGCACCTCGTTTGACGTGTCGCTGGTTGCTGAGGGTGAAGCTTCGCTCGCCGCGCAAACCTCCATTGAGTTTGGCTTGGTGGTGCGCTCACCCATGATTCAAATTGAAACTATTGGTGCGGGTGGTGGCTCCATTGCGTCAGTCGACGCGAGTGGCATGTTGCAAGTGGGCCCGGAGTCGGCTGGCAGTATTCCAGGGCCGGTATGTTACGGCCGCGGCAACACGCGTCCTACAGTGACCGATGCCAATGTGGTGTTGGGTCGCATTGCGGCAGATCGTCCGTTGGGAGGTGGTTTGTTGCAAGCCTTAGACGCCAAGGCAGCCGAAAAGGCCATTCAAAACCATGTGGCAACTCCTTTGGGCTTGGGTGTCTTGGCAGCCGCCGAAGCGATTCTGACGGTGGCCAACGCCAAGATGGCGGGCGCCATTCGCGTGGTGTCCATTGAACGCGGCCACGATCCACGACAGTTTGCCTATATGCCGTTTGGCGGCGGGGGCGCCTTGCATGTGTGCGCCATGATGCGCGAGGTGGGCGTGACCACTGGCATCGTGCCGCGTTATCCAGGTGTGACCTCGGCGCTGGGCTGCGTGATGGCAGACATGCGCCATGATGCGGTACAAACCTTGAACAAATCGCTGATGGATTTAGATTTAGCGCAACTCAAGTCACGCTTGGCTGATTTGGCCGAAGCCTGTCAAAAACGCCTCGATTCTGCGGGTGTGCGCTTTGAACGCGTGCAAGAGGTGGTGGCGTTGGACATGCTCTATATGGGACAGACCCACACCTTGCAAGTGCCGTTGAATGCAACGGATATCAGCCGCGACAGCATCCAGGCGGCATT
Source organism: Comamonadaceae bacterium (assembly GCA_947373245.1). GTDB lineage: Bacteria > Pseudomonadota > Gammaproteobacteria > Burkholderiales > Burkholderiaceae_C > Limnohabitans. The sequence continues at coordinate 13,391 of CANBWY010000035.1, read as the reverse complement.
TGAGAAAGCCTATGCTGCTTCGTTTGGTCGCGTGCTCACCGGTATGGCGATTCGCGTGATGAACCTGCGCTATGCCCGTATTGGCGTGCGTCCCAAGTTTGACCTGGCCGTACTAGCCCCCAAGGGGGCAGGCAGTACCGCCTCACTCGGCGTACAGAGCGTGTACCACGATGGTCAGTGGTGGGATGCGCAACGCTATGCGCGCTTGGACTTGCCCGTGGCGGCGCAAGTCACAGGGCCAGCAATTTTGGAACAGGCGGACACCACCGTTTGGCTAGAACCTGGGTTCAGTGCCCGCGTCGATACGCTGGGTAATTTACTGGTCGAAAGGACGGTGCTATGAGCCCGCGCAGATTGAACCGCATTGGCCTCGTCATTGTGGATTTGCAAAACGACTTTCTGTCACCTGAGGGGGCTTACGCGCGCGGCAACACAATCAGCTCTGAGGCCGTGTTGTTACCCGCACGCGTGGCCCCAGTGGCAGAGGCTGTGAAAAAGCGGCATGGCATGGTGGCAGCCAGCTTGTTCACCTTGTGGCCCGACACTGAGGGTCAGCCCATGATTTCGCCACACTTACTGGCGCGTCGCCCATTTTTATGTTCGGGCGACTTTGCGCCAGGCAGTTGGGGGCAAGCCAATGTGGATGCGATAGCACCTTGGGTGGATGTGTCGGTCTGCAAGGTGGCGTATTCGGCATTTTTTAACACCCAACTCGACTGGGTACTGCGCCGCGCTGGCGTAGACACGGTGGTGGTGTGTGGCATTGTCACGAACGGTGGCGTGGCCAGCACCGTGCGCGATGCACACATGCGTGACTACCACACCGTGGTGTTGAGCGATGGCTGTGCCACCTTTTCTGATACCGCGCACCAAGCTGCGCTGGCCGACATGGCATCGGTGGCCGATGTGATGACTTGTGCCCAATTTTTAGAAACGCTATGACCCCCACGATTGAGCGTGTTTCCAGACTCCATGCGCCAGTGCACACGATGGTGGCGATTGTGGGCGGAGGTGCCTGCGGCATGACAGCCGCTTTGATGCTGAGTCAACTCGGGGTTGACTGCGTGGTGTTAGAGCGCGATGTCTTACCGACGGGTTCAACCGCGTTGTCGTCTGGCTTTGTACCAGCCGCAGCAACGCAGGCACAGCAAACACAAGGCATTAGCGATTCACCGCAGTTATTTGCGCAAGACATCCAGGCCAAAGCGCATGGTCGAGCATCACCGGAATTGGTACAAGCCTACAGCGAAGCGATCGGTCCAGCCTTGAACGCCTTGGCGCAACACCACGGAATTCCTTGGCAAGTGCTGGACACCTTTTTGTACCCAGGCCACAGCGTGCACCGTATGCATGCGGTGCCTGAAAAAACCGGTGCGGGCTTGATGATGCGTTTACACAATGCAGCAGAAACAGCAGGGATGGTTGTGCTGACTGAAGCGCAAGTAACAACCCTGTATGTGAATGATGCCGATCGAATTCTGGGCTTGGGCTTTGTACGGCCCGATGGGCAGCTGGAGCAACTCAATTGCGACATGGTTTTACTGGCGTGCAATGGGTTTGGTGGCAACGCCGACTTGGTGAGCACCTTGCTGCCCGAGATGCGCGATGCGCTCTATGCGGGCCACGCAGGCAACGATGGCAGCGCGATCCAGTGGGGCCAACAACTGGGTGCCCAGTTGGCTGACCTTGGGGGCTACCAAGGCCACGGCTCTTGGGCGGTGCCACAAGGCGCTTTGATTTCGTGGGCCTTGATGATGGAGGGCGCAATACAAATCAATGCCCTAGGACAACGCTTTCATGATGAAACTCAAGGCTATTCAGAAGCAGCCGTGCATGTACTGGCACAGCCAGGTGGTGTGGCGTGGAACGTGTTTGACGATCGTTTGTTGAACTTTGCACAAGACTTCCCCGACTTCTGTGAAGCGCAAGCCGCTGGTGCCGTGCACAGCTTTGCAGATGTAGCAGCTTTGGCCAAACATATAGGTTGCTCTGCTGATGCGTTAGGCAAAACTTTGGAGACCATGCAGGAGGGCCTAGACCCTCCCACAGGTCGCAGTTTCAAGCGCAGCTTGGTGGCACCTTTTCATACCATTCGCGTGACTGGCGCTCTGTTCCACACGCAAGGCGGGCTAGACATCAATGTCCAGTGCCAAGTGTTACGACCAAATGGCAGCAGCTTTCCCAACTTGTTGGCCGCAGGCGGTGCAGCACGTGGTGTGTCAGGCGATGCGGTTTGGGGCTATTTATCAGGTAATGGTTTGCTCAGTGCTATTGCGGGTGGCTACATTGCAGCGCATACCGCAGCGCAGTCAGCCAAACAGTTCGCGTCCTCCACCATCCGGGAGACCTCATGAATTTGAAACAACGTTTAAACCAACCCGAGGTGTTGCTAGCGCCCGGCGTGTATGACGCGTTCAGCGCCTTGGTCGCAGAACAAGCCGGCTTTGAGGCGCTCTATCTTTCTGGCGCATCCATTGCCTACACCTTGCTGGGGCGCTCCGACATTGGCCTGACCACCGCCACCGAAGTGGCGCATACCTTGGCGCACATCACCGACCGCGTGCGATTGCCCGTGATCGTGGATGCGGACACCGGCTTTGGTAATGCGTTGAACACACAACGCACGGTGCGCGATTTTGAGCGCGCTGGCGCGGCGATGATTCAACTGGAAGACCAAACGTTCCCCAAACGCTGCGGCCATTTGGATGGAAAAGGTGTGGTGCCAGTGACTGAAATGGAAGGCAAATTGCGCGCTGCACTGGATGCCCGTCATTCCCCTGACACTTTGATCTTGGCGCGCACAGATGCCGTTGCGGTAGAAGGATTTGAAGCAGCCCTTGAGCGCGCTGAACGATACTTAGCTTGTGGTGTAGATGCATTATTCATTGAAGCCGTGCGTACGCCAGAGCAAATGAACGTCGCGTGTGCTCAGTTTGCACAACGCGTACCGATGTTGGCCAATATGGTGGAAGGCGGCAAAACCCCTGTGCAAAGCGCTAATGCGCTGGGGCAACGCGGCTACAAAATTGTGATTTTTCCAGGTGGTACTGCACGCGCTGTCGCTCATGCGCTGCAAGGTTATTACGCCAGTCTGCATCAACACCAAACCACGTTACCTTGGCAAACCAAGATGCTCGACTTTGATGGCTTAAATGCGGTGATAGGAACCCCAGAGTTAATGGCACAAGGCAAGGGTTACAACTAAAAACAGAGGTGTATGTCTTTTTTCACTTACGCCATCTGACTTCTGAACTGACAACGCCTCGAGACGGCTGGTACCCAAAAAGGAACCTATACGGGGTATGAGCCCCCTGGGCTGCCCACGGTGCAGTAGGCAGCTCGGGCCTATGACAGTTCTTGTCCTAAGTCTTTGGAAGTGCTAATCCTAAATATTTGCCTATTTTTCAAGCAAAAAAAACTGATGCAAAGTATATTTTTGGGCGTATCTTTTGTAGAGTACAAAAGAAAAAGCCCTAGGTGAATCAATCACTTAGGGCTCTTAACTGGCGGAAGCGGTGTCAGTTTGAGCTAACTCCGCAAGCCTCCGCCAAAGTGCGCCAAACCCAATAGGGGTAACGGTTTCCAGCGCTTAGGACATCCGCCACTTTCCGCTAAGGTTCGCACAAAACCACCACCTTTTGATAGTAAATTTGTTAGTAGAAAAACGCTACTGGCAGAAAGCCCACATGGCCCTCAACAAACTCACCGACCTAAAGCTTGAATCCATTGTATCCAAGGCCCGTAAAGCCGCCCAAACACCAAGCGCCAAAACTGCCCTTGTAGGCGATGGCAGTGGCCTCTACCTCTCCATCACCAAGGCTGGCAGTGCGTCTTGGCTGTTCAGGTACATGGTGGCGGGTAAGGCCCATACCGTGGGACTGGGCGGCTACCCCAAAGTCATGAGTTCGAGCGGCAACGTCAAACTGCGCAATGAAAAGTGTCTACAGGTTTGGGGGAATGCCAAAACCAGATTTTTGCTGAACTGAACATCCAACAGAAGCCCCCACATCCAAGCGAGAAGAGTCCCAATTTCGTCTGAGAGTACAGACGTAGCGTCAGTAGTGCTTAGAGCGTCTGAGGGGCATTCTCTTTAGAACAGCTTGGACTATGAGTCTTGTCCTAAGTCTTTGGACGTGCTAATCTTGACGATTTTGCCTATTTTTTAAGCAAAAAAGCAGATAAAAAGTGTATCTTTCAGTGTATCTTTTGCAGAACACAAAAGAAAAAACCCTAAGTGAATCAATCACTTAGGGTTCTTAACTGGCGGAAGCGGTGAGATTCGAACTCACGGAGGGCTCACACCCTCGCCGGTTTTCAAGACCGGTGCATTCAACCGCTCTGCCACGCTTCCTAGTTGAAATCTGCGCACATTGTAATGTGCCTTTTGACCGTTTTTTCGCGATCAGGCTTCTGGCAAAAACAAAGATTGCAAATCGCTCAAAAAGTCAAAGCCCCGCTCGGTGGGCACTACGCGCTGAAAGTCCCGTGTGATGAGGCCTTTGGCTTCGGCCTCGGCCAATGCTGCTTGAATGGCAGTCACGGGCAGGCCCGTGCGGTCGGTGAAGTCGGCCAGCGAAAAACCGTGGCGCAGGCGCAGGGCGTTGAGCATGAACTCAAACGGTAATTCAGCGCGCGCCACCTCGGTGCTTTGGGCCACGGCACTGTCGGCGCGAGCAGTGTCTAGCGCGTGGTCCATGAACAGACGCGGGTCGCGGTTGCGCACTTGGCGCAGCACACGGTGGGCAAAGCTGAGTTTGCTGTGTGCGCCCGCGCCGATACCCAAATAGTCGCCAAACTGCCAGTAGTTGAGGTTGTGCCAGCAGCGGTGGTTGTCTTTGGCGTAGGCCGACACTTCGTAGCGGTGAAGGCCTACGGTGGCGGTGCGCTCAGTGATGCGGTCCAGCATGGCGTAGGCGTCGTCGTCTTCCGGCACTTGGGGCGGGAACTTGGCAAACACGGTGTTGGGCTCAATGGTGAGGTGGTACACCGACAAATGGGGGGGCGATAACGACAAGGCCATGTCCAAGTCTTCGTCCAACTGCGCCAGCGTTTGACCGGGCAAGGCATACATCAAATCGAGGTTGAAGGTGTCAAAGGCGTCACGCGCCTCCTCTACCGCCGCAATGGCTTGAGCGCGGTTGTGCACGCGCCCCAAGGCTTGCAGGTGTTGGTCGTTGAAGCTTTGCACGCCCACCGACAAGCGGGTCACACCTGCGGCGCGGAAGGCGCGAAAGCAGTCTTTTTCAAACGTGCCAGGGTTGGCCTCCAGCGTGATTTCGCAATCGGCCTCTAGGCGCAAAAGCGCACGCATGTCGCTGATGAGCCGCTCGATCGCGGCAGGCGAAAACAAGCTGGGTGTGCCACCGCCAATGAAAATGCTGTGCACGCTACGGCCCCAGATGAGGGGCAGGCTGTGCTCTAAGTCCGCACACAAGGCGTCGAGGTAGCGCTGCTCGGGTAGTTCGCCACCCACGCTGCTTTGCAGCTCGTGCGAGTTGAAGTCGCAGTAGGGGCACTTCTTCAGGCACCACGGCAAATGCACATACAGCGAAAGCGGCGGCAAGCTGCTGAGCGACAGCGTGCCGGGACGCATGAGGTGTTGGATGTCTTGGGTCATCGACGGGGCTCGCTTAGGCAAACCAACGTTCGCGCATGAGCGCCAGCATTTGCTGCGCGGCTTGGCCACGGTGGCTGTTGGCATTTTTCACTTCAATCGGCAACTCTGCAAAGGTTTTGCCAAAGCGCGGAATGAACATGATGGGGTCAAAGCCAAAGCCGTTGGCACCCACCGGTGCGCGGGTAATTTCGCCCACGGCACGGCCCACAGCAATGAGCGGCTCGGGGTCATCCGGGTGGCGTACGGCTACCAAGGTGCTGACCAAGGCGGCGCGGCGGTTGTCCACGTTGGCCATTTGTTCGAGCAAGGCGCGCACGTTGTTGTCGTCGCTTTTCTCGTAGCCAAACTGTGTGGCGTAGTAGGCGGTTTGCACGCCGGGCAGGCCGTCAAAGGCGTCCACGCACAGGCCCGCGTCGTCAGCCACCGCGGGCAAGCCACTCTCACGCGCTGCGTGGCGGGCTTTGGCCAAGGCGTTTTCGACGAAAGTGTGAAACGGCTCTTCGGCTTCGCCAATGTGCAAATCGCCTTGGCGCACCAGCTCGACGCCCAAAGGTGCAAACATAGCTTGCAACTCGGCGAGCTTGCCTTGGTTGTTAGAGGCCAGAACGATTTTTCTCAATGCCGATGTCATAGGTTTAAGCCGATGCCATGAATCAAGACTGCAAGGCTTCTTGCTGCATGGAGATGAGTTCGCGCACACCCTTTTCGGCCAAGGCCAACAAGGCGTTCATTTGGTCGCGCGTGAAGGGCAAGCCTTCTGCCGTGCCCTGCACTTCCACATAGTGGCCAGCGCTGGTCATGACCACGTTCATATCTGTGTCGCAGGTGGAATCTTCGGTGTATTCCAAATCGAGCAAAGGCAAGTCGCCCAACATGCCCACCGAAATCGCTGCGACACCTTGGGTGATGGGGCTCTCGGTCAGCTTACCTGCGGCAATCAGCTTGTTCACCGCGTCTTGCGCGGCCACGAATGCGCCGGTGATGCTGGCTGTGCGTGTGCCGCCGTCGGCTTGCAACACATCGCAGTCCAAATGGATGGTGCGTTCGCCCAATTTTTTGAGGTCAAACACAGCGCGCATAGAGCGGCCAATGAGGCGCTGAATTTCTTGCGTGCGCCCCGATTGCTTGCCGCGTGCGGCTTCGCGGTCGCTGCGGGTGTGGGTGGCGCGGGGCAGCATGCCATATTCGGCGGTGACCCAGCCTTCGCCCGAGCCTTTTTTGTGGCCGGGTACTTTTTCTTCCACCGACGCCGTGCACAGCACTTTGGTGTGGCCAAACTCAATCAGCACCGAGCCCTCGGCGTGCATGGTGTAGTGGCGGGTGATGCGCACGGGACGCAGTTGGTCGGCAGCACGGGTGTGGCGAGATGCGGGCAAAGTGGTGGTCATTTATTTGGCTTTGAATCAAGCGTTGAAGGATTCGGTAAAACTTCAATTGTCGACCAATCCGAATCACCCCAAAAGTGCAGTGGCAGGCCTGAGATAATCTCGTCTTTGATACGAAACGCCAAACCATGCCCATTTACAGCATGACCGGTTATGCCAGCGCGCAAACCGAGCTGACTTCTGACACCGCCAACAGCCCGGCCCTTCGCTTGGGGCTAGAGATTCGTTCGGTCAACAGCCGCTTTCTGGACCTGACATTCAAGATGCCCGAAGAGCTACGCCAGCACGAAGCGGCCATGCGCGAGTTGGTGACCCAACACCTCAAGCGCGGCAAAGTCGAAGTGCGCGCCAACATTGAAAGCACAGCTGACACCAACTTTGCCGAACCAACCCATGCCCTGCTGCAACGCCTGTCGGCCCTGCAAGACGTGGTGCACGCGCACTTGCCCAAGGCCAATGGCCTGTCGGTGTCTGATGTATTGCGCTTGGCCACAGCCCAATCTGCAGCGCCCGCCGACATCGGCCCTGCGGTGCTGAAACTGGCCCAAACCACCCTGACACAACTCAGCGAAGGGCGCGAGCGCGAAGGCGCACGTTTGGCGCAAACCCTGCGCGACCGCCTGAGCCAATTGCGCTTACTGGCCACGCAAGCTGCACCTCTGGTGCCGCAGCTGGTGGAGCAACAACGTCTGAAGTTTTTAGAGCGCTGGCGCGAAGCCATGGCCTTGACCGAGGGCACTGCCCTGCCCGAAGCCGCGCAAGACCGCGCTTTGACCGAGGCCACCTCATTTGCCATTCGCATCGACGTGGCCGAAGAGCTAACCCGCTTGGTCTCACACTTTGACGAGATGGACGACTTGCTGGCCAAAGGCGGCAAAGCAGAAGGCGTGGGCAAGCGACTCGACTTTTTAATCCAAGAGCTGCACCGCGAAGCCAACACCTTGGGTTCCAAGTCAGCCACCCTAGAAATGACCCGTATTTCGGTGGACATGAAAGTGTTGATCGAACAACTCCGCGAACAAGTACAGAACCTCGAATAATGGATAACTTTCCTGGCAACCTCTTTGTGGTCGCAGCCCCCAGTGGGGCAGGCAAATCGAGCCTCGTCAAAGCCTTGATGGAGCTAGACGCCAAAGTGCGACCTTCCGTGTCACACACCACCCGCCCTCCTCGCGGGCAAGAAAAGCATGGCCGCGAATACTTCTTCGTGTCCCCCCCAGAGTTTGACCACATGGTTGCCTCGGATGCCTTCTTGGAATGGGCCAATGTGCACGGTAAACGCTACGGCACCTCACGCAAAGCCATTGAAGACCGCATTGCCCAAGGCGCGGACGTGATTTTGGAAATCGACTTCCAAGGCGCGATTCAAGTCAAAAAGCTGTTTGCCAATGCCGTGCTCATCTTCATCTTGCCGCCGAGCTGGGAAGAGCTCAAATCGCGCCTGCACAACCGTGGCGAGGACGCGCCCGACATCATTGAACTGCGCCTCAAAAACGCTGCAGACGAGATGGCCCAGGCCCATGAATTTGACTACGTTATAATCAATGAATTGTTTGAGACTGCCTTGTTCGACCTGAAAGCAATCGTCCATGCGCAAAGGCTCAAATACCTGGCGCAGCGCCGGGCTCGGGCTGATATCTTTCAAGCCCTGAACATCACCTGAATTCTGGAGTACCCATATGGCCCGCATTACCGTTGAAGACTGTCTCGAACAGATCCCTAACCGCTTTCAATTGGTGCTGTGCGCCACTTACCGCGCTCGTATGCTCAGCCAAGGCCACACTGCCAAGGTCGAAAGCAAAAACAAGCCAGCGGTCACCGCCTTGCGTGAAATTGCAGCAGGTCAAATCGGCATCGAGATGCTGAAAAAAGTTCCCGGCTAAATCGGGTTTATCCCAAATCAAAGCACCGCACTGTCGGTGCTTTTTTTATTGCGGGTAAAGTGTTCGACTATGAGCGTTCTTAATCTCTCTTCAAAGCCCTCTTCCCCTCTCTCGGGAAGTGCTGCTGCAGCCAATGCGGCTGCGGCCAGCTTTGCTGCGCTGACAGAAAAACTGAGCTACCTCAACCCTGAGGGCTTGGACTTGGTGCGTCAGGCCTACCGCTACGCCGACGAGGCCCATTTGGGCCAAATGCGTAACAGCGGTGAGCCCTACATCACCCACCCCATTGCTGTGGCCGCACAATGTGCAGAATGGAAGCTGGACGCGCAAGCCTTGTCTGCCGCACTGTTGCACGATGCGATGGAAGACTGCGGCATCACCAAAACCGATTTGATTGAGCGCTTCGGCATTCATGTGGCGGACTTGGTCGATGGGCTGACCAAACTTGACAAGCTCGAGTTCAACACCCGCGAAGAAAACCAAGCCGAGTCATTCCGCAAGATGTTGCTGGCCATGGCGCGGGATGTGCGCGTCATTCTCATCAAGCTGGCGGACCGCAGCCACAACATGCGCACCATGGGCGATATGCCTCGCGCCAAGTGGGGGCGAATTTCAAGTGAAACCTTAGAAATTTATGTGCCCATCGCACACCGACTAGGCCTCAACCAAACCTACCGTGAATTGCAAGAGCTCGCGTTCAAACATCTGTGGCCATGGCGCTACCAAGTCTTGAACAAAGCCATTCAAAAAGCACGCCACCGCCGCCGCGACTTGATGCAAAAAGTGGAACATGAAGTCGATGCAGCCTTCGCCAAAGCGGGTTTGAAAGTTCGCATCTCGGGCCGCGAAAAAACCTTGTATTCCATTTACAAAAAAATGGACGACAAGCATCTAAGCTTTGCACAGGTGACAGACATCTACGGTTTTCGCCTCATCTTGCCGGATGTCATTGATTGCTACACCGCCCTAGGGGTGCTGCACCAAATGTACAAGCCCGTGCCAGGGAAATTCAAAGACCACATTGCGATTGCCAAGCTCAATGGTTATCAGTCACTGCACACCACCATCGTGGGTCCATCAGGCCTGAATGTTGAATTTCAAATGCGCACCGAGCCCATGCACTTGGTGGCCGAGACGGGCGTAGCCGCTCACTGGCTTTACAAAGAAAAGAGCTCCAGCAGCGAGGCCGACCAAAACTTGGGCAACAAATGGTTGCAATCTTTGCTGGAAATTCAAGACGAAACCCGCGATGCCACTGAGTTTTGGGACCATGTCAAAGTCGACCTGTTTCCTGACGCGGTTTACGTTTTCACGCCAAAAAGCAAAATCATGGCCATGCCGCGTGGTGCCACCATCGTCGACTTCGCCTACGCCGTCCATAGCGACGTAGGTGATCGCGCGATGGCGGCCAAAGTCAACGGCGAGCAAGTCCCGCTGCGCACCGAGTTGCGCAACGGTGACATTGTTGAAGTCGTCACCGCCGCCGTTGCTTCGCCCAACCCTGCGTGGCTGGGGTTTGTGCGCACAGGGCGCGCCCGCTCAAAAATTCGCCACTATCTCAAGACGATGGCACACGCCGAGTCACAAGACTTGGGGCAAAAGCTTTTGGCGCAAGCCTTGCGTGCGGAAGGCCTTGAAGAAATGCCCGCGCAAGATGATGCGCACGCCCAACTCTGGGACAAACTGCTGCGCTTCACGGGCAGCAAAACACAAGTCGAGTTACTCACCGACATTGGGCTGGGCAAGCGCGTGGCCAGCATCGTGGCCAAACGATTGGCCACCTTGCTGTCAGACATGGGCGTCAAACCCAATGCCCTGTTGATCAGCCGCGAGCGCTTCACGGCACACGAAAACGTGTCGCAAGGCAGTGTCATTGTGGACGGCAGCGAAAATGCATCTGTGCAATACGCCGCCTGCTGTCGCCCCATACCGGGCGACGCCATCGTGGGCTACTTGGGGCGTGGCGAAGGTTTGGTGGTACATACAGACCAATGCGGGGTGGGCCTGCGACTGAAACACAAAGACAGCGAACGCTTCATTGCTGTGGAGTGGGCCGATGAACCCACCCGGGCCTTTGAAGTCTCCGTCGTCGTGACGGTCAGCAACGGCAAAGGCGTGCTGGCCCGTGTGGCCTCAGCCATTACCAGCGCCGAAGCAGACATCACGTTTGTGCAAATGGCCGATGAGGTGAGCGGCCAAGAAGCCACCGATTTGCGCTTTGTGTTCACCGTGCGCGACACCACCCACCTCGACACCGTGCTGCGCAACCTGCGACGCGTACCGTCCGTGTTGCAAGCGCAGCGTGTGGGGTCTGGCATTGGGCGTGAAACCGAAATTTAAAACGGTTATGGGGGTGTTGTCGGGGCGGGATACTGCACTTGCCTCAACCTCTTGCACGCCGACGGGGGTGACCAGCTTCACAACGTCGCCCTCCCGCGATTTGAGCAAGGCACGTGCAATGGGTGACACCCAAGTCACTTGCGATTTCAGGCTGTCGGCTTCATCGATACCCATGATGGTGACGGTGCGCACCACACCCGCTTCATCCGCATAAGTAACGGTGGCGCCAAAAAACACTTGATCGCGGCCTTGGTGGACGCTGGGATCGGTGACTTCAGCGATTTCTAAGCGCTTGGTTAGAAAGCGGATGCGGCGATCAATCTCACGCAAACGTTTTTTACCGTAGATGTAATCGCCATTTTCAGATCGGTCGCCATTGCTGGCCGCCCAGTAAACAACTTCGACGATGCGTGGACGTTCGTTATCAATCAGTTCAAACAATTCATCACGCAAGGCGGCATAACCTTGGGGCGTGATGTAGTTTTTGCTCCCCGGAGGTAAAGGAGCCAGCGCTGCATCTTCATCCTCCGCGTCTGCTCCACGCAGCGCGTCATGACTCATGGCTGCGCGCGACTCAATGCCAACCGATCACGTGATAGCCACGCTCCGCCAAACATTGCTGCACGAATTGGCGGTACAAGCTGCTGCCACCCACCGATTGCCCAGCGGCTGTCGCAGCTGCACCACCCGCGCCAATGGCGGCAGCACCCGCCGCAATGTTTTTCAAATCCGGCTTGTGGCCACTCAACAACGACCCCACCACGCCAGCCGTACCGACGCCAGCTGCACCAGCGGCGGCAGCGCGACCAGCATCAACTTTGTTGACAGCACCCACATCTGACTGTTGCGCCAAGTCAGCACAAGATTGCGCATCTGCTTGGGCCTGTGCGGGGCCTACTTGTTGGTAATGGGCATTCGGATAAAAAGCAGGCTTGGCCACGGGCGTTGCGCATCCCGACACAACAGCGGCAATGCACATTGGTATAAATAAGGAATGGTGTTTCATTTTTCGATTTTAATCTTGTAAATCGAAAGTTACCACAGATAACAGAGCACCCATATGGATGCATCAAGCCATAAAGAAAGTAACACAAAAAGTTTGGGGATGGCGTTCACAAACGCATAGATGAATGCCAAAAAGACGAAAGGGTTAGTAGACGCTAATCTACTAACCCTCTTATCATTTGGTGCGGCTGGCAGGAATCGAACCCACGACCCCTTGGTTCGTAGCCAAGTACTCTATCCAGCTGAGCTACAGCCGCTCTGGAAAGACAATAGTATAGCACGGATTTCATACACTGGATACACACTGTTGAATCATTTCAAAGTACACGGCGAATCACAGGAACCATGAGTCCGAAGCATGCCAATACCAAAACTGTACCTAACCAATCGCCAACCATCATGATTGCAGCGCTTGCCAAAAAGTTCTCTGTCCGCCCAATCCAAAAGTACCAGAGTTGATGGATCAACGGACTGATGATGGCGAACAAGACAGACACTTTGAAAAGCCCATAGGAATTCAAATTCAACAAATCTTTATCGAGCTTTAGAAAATCAATGGCAAGCAGGCGGGCTACAAATGGGGCCAATCCTGCGAGTGAACCCGAGATAAGTAGGTTCAAATAGTTGCCATCAAAATACAGCAGGTAAGTAATGAGGGTCGATGCGAGCATGATCCCTAGTGCGCCATCGAGTCCAAACAACAGCACAAAGGCCAATCTCAAGCCGCTAGGCAGAAAAATCCAATCCACTCTGTGCGAGTAATGGAGCGCGCCAAAAAGAACGATGTTGAGTTGGTACAAGACAAAGTAAACGGTGGCCGTGAAGGGGATGATAAAAAACCGGTTGCTGTAATTCACGAAAATTATTTTTCAGATAATTAAATTAATTTTTGTAATTTACTCTATATTGATATACCAATCTTGCAGTTAGCTTATGACTGAAAATTATAAGAAAACGAACACATAGCAATCTCTTGAACGAAAAGAGATTTGACAAAATAAATGGATGTAATGGTAATCATCCCCTTTTGCAAGGGTCGTAGAAGTAGAAACGTTACGCAGCCATGGCCAGTCGCTGCTTAGGTGTGAATCCGCCCAAGGCCATATTGGGACGGTCATGGTTGTAAGACCACATCCACTTCGTTGCAAAGTCTTGTACCTC